>NZ_LMVP01000500.1 GCF_002287235.1 Methanosarcina spelaei | reverse complement strand
ACCTCCTAAGCACAAAAACCCACCACCCAGATGCCGATAAACCGACAAAACCTCAATCCTGAGATCCTTTGTGGATCTCTAGTCTCTCTAGGGCTTGTAGATCAGTTGGAAGATCGCTGCCTTTGCAAGGCAGAGGCCCTGGGTTCGAATCCCAGCAAGTCCATTTTTATGCACCCGGGAAGTAAATTTCCGGGGAAGGACGGATTGCCTGTGTTGACACGCA
>NZ_LMVP01000499.1 GCF_002287235.1 Methanosarcina spelaei | reverse complement strand
CGTTTCTTTAGACGTAGACTTTCGTTTCAATCCTTGTTTTAGTGGATCTTGCTCACGAATAATCCTCCTTCAATGCCTCTTCCATCTTCTTGTGATGTTTCAATCCTTGTTTTAGTGGATCTTGCTCACGAATGTGGCAGAAGGGGCAAATACATGTTGTGTACTGCTGTTTCAATCCTTGTTTTAGTGGATCTTGCTCACGAATAAACGAATAAGTTTCTGGTT
>NZ_LMVP01000498.1 GCF_002287235.1 Methanosarcina spelaei | reverse complement strand
GCAGCAGTTCAAAGAATGCTCTATTACCTAATCAGGATTATCAACCATTTTAAGAGTTGTTCCTGGATGACCTTCTTGACCTCCAGGGTTCTTTTCGCTCTTTTTACGGAGACTCTTGGGATTAGGTTTTCCTTTGACAAAAAAATCAGTAGAAGGAGGTTTACTGCTGTTTCTGCTATTTTGATTTAAGCGAGATTCTAAAACTTGCAATTTTTCACTAAGTGA
>NZ_LMVP01000497.1 GCF_002287235.1 Methanosarcina spelaei | reverse complement strand
TTGTTAATTATTCTTGTATTATTCGTGAGCAAGATCCACTAAAACAAGGATTGAAACTCATAATGGTTAATTGTTGCTGTTGGGAGTTTATGATTCGTGAGCAAGATCCACTAAAACAAGGATTGAAACTAAAGTTCGACATTCGGTATATCCAGACGTTCTATATTATTCGTGAGCAAGATCCACTAAAACAAGGATTGAAACCAGAGAATGACAGCTGATGACA
>NZ_LMVP01000496.1 GCF_002287235.1 Methanosarcina spelaei | reverse complement strand
ATATTGGCTTCTTTTCCTTTATGTTTCAATCCTTGTTTTAGTGGATCTTGCTCACGAATATTAAACAACTCTTCAAAATCAACGATACTAACATCGTTTCAATCCTTGTTTTAGTGGATCTTGCTCACGAATAATAATATTTCTATCTGTTTTTGACTTCTGAACAAGTTTCAATCCTTGTTTTAGTGGATCTTGCTCACGAATCCAGAGAAAAAGTAGAAAATACC
>NZ_LMVP01000495.1 GCF_002287235.1 Methanosarcina spelaei | reverse complement strand
TATTACGGGTTAGTATTCGCTTTTTACTGAATCCTCTACCCTCTATGCCATCGATTCCTTATTCCAACGAATCCTATCACAATTTTTCTACCTTCTTTTTTTTTTTTTAATTAAAAAAAAAAAAAGGAGCATATAGGGCTTACCAAGTTCTAAATCATGAATATTAATGGATTCCTTAGGGGTCATCTATAAGCCGGGAACCGTTTGTCCATTCCCTATAGTGTCAAT
>NZ_LMVP01000494.1 GCF_002287235.1 Methanosarcina spelaei | reverse complement strand
GTTCACATGTTTGTTCATGGAAAAGTTTCAATCCTTGTTTTAGTGGATCTTGCTCACGAATGTTACTGTAAATGTAGTTTATTAGAGGAGAAATTAGTTTCAATCCTTGTTTTAGTGGATCTTGCTCACGAATCTGTACATACAATGCGCTCCAAATTTACTTATTGCGATGTTTCAATCCTTGTTTTAGTGGATCTTGCTCACGAATAAAAAAAAGTCAGTTAACTG
>NZ_LMVP01000493.1 GCF_002287235.1 Methanosarcina spelaei | reverse complement strand
GGTTTTTTGGAGACGGATCGCAGTCATTTGTCCAGAACCCGGTGCATAAGTATTCAAAAACAGGAAAATATACCGTTAGCTTAACAGTAAAGAACGATAGGGGCAGTAGTACGGTAACAAAAACAGGTTATATACAGGTGAGGGATAAACCGGTTGCTGCATTCTCTGCGTCCTCAATTTCAGGAAAAGCCCCATTTAATGTTGCCTTTACTGACAAGAGCACAGGAACA
>NZ_LMVP01000492.1 GCF_002287235.1 Methanosarcina spelaei | reverse complement strand
CTATTTCGTTATGTGTTTTAAGGAGATGTTTCAATCCTTGTTTTAGTGGATCTTGCTCACGAATTTCCCATGCTAATCGAAAGGAAAAGCATTGAAATGTTTCAATCCTTGTTTTAGTGGATCTTGCTCACGAATGAAAAAGGACGATTTTTTTATTACATTATACAATTTGTTTCAATCCTTGTTTTAGTGGATCTTGCTCACGAATAGTTCTTAATAACTATATTTAC
>NZ_LMVP01000491.1 GCF_002287235.1 Methanosarcina spelaei | reverse complement strand
ATATCATTCTCTTGTACCGGCATTTTCCAGTTTCAATCCTTGTTTTAGTGGATCTTGCTCACGAATCCAGCTACATTGTAGATGAAACCTTCTTTTACTTGTTTCAATCCTTGTTTTAGTGGATCTTGCTCACGAATTGATACTTCAAGTTTTTTTGCAGCCTCCTCTATAGGTTTCAATCCTTGTTTTAGTGGATCTTGCTCACGAATATGAATATAGCTTGACAATCC
>NZ_LMVP01000490.1 GCF_002287235.1 Methanosarcina spelaei | reverse complement strand
GATGGGGAGAATACATGAGGAAGAGATTTTTTAGCGAAGTACTGAAGTTAATTAATAGCTGCACTGCTTCTAAGAGGAGCAGGTCTGGGAGGTTTGTTAATTCCAATAATGGCCTCCGCATATATTGGATTAAATAGAGATCAAATTCCTCATGCCAGTGTAGCAACGAGGATTTTACTGACAATCGGGGGAGCTTTTGGATCGGCTATTCTTGCAACAATCGTCGAGCAGCAACTTTCTTATAGCTCAGTATCCGGTACTCAAACTGTTGCAGGTGCATACAATGTAGCCTTTTGGTGGTTGATTGTTTTTACAATAATTACACTCGTTCCTTCTCTATTATTGTCAACACGTAAAAATGAGCCAGTAACAGGACCGGATTCAACCGTGCAGATAAAAGCTCAGAAAGATTCAACCGGATAATGAAGGTGAAAGGAGGAAATTGAGATGCTTCTTACGTTTATAGAAAACCTTCAAAAGCTGGGTTTCACAAGCAATGAAGTAAAGATATATTCAACTCTTATCTTTCTTAAGCAGGCTAAGGCAAGTGAGATTGCTAGAAATTCTGGAGTTCCCAGGTCTAAAATTTATAGAACACTCAGAGGAATGAAGAAAAAAGGGTATGTGCAAATAATTGAAGGTAAACCTACCTTTTTTTGCGCTGTTCAACCAAAAGAGCTAATTTTCAGGATAAGAGCCGATTTTATACATTCTTTAAATGAAATTGTAATTGAACTTAATGCTCTGAGCCTGGATAATAATGTTTTATTTCAGGAAAATATTCAGAATATAAAGGCAAAGATTTGAAAGTAGGAAACATAAAAATGATATTGGATTATTAATTTTCAGCAGGCTTGTAAACAAATTTCGTCATTATTTTTTTATCAATCCGGCAAGAAACATAAGTAACCTTGTTCTATTTTATAGTTAATTCCACCAGGAACAATATATCTGTATAGAATTTATATATACTATGTAATGTAACCTGATCAAGATATAAGTTCTATGACATAACAGATCTTAATAGACCTAAGAAAACACAATATTATCATAAAACTTTTTTACGGAAGATATTGGTGAGCATGGATAATAATGACCATCATTTACAGTCCGATCAGTCCGAAAGTGATAAAAATACCTGCAAAGGAACACGGCGCCGTGGAAAAATACTTGAAGATGCCATACTTGAAGCTGCATGGAAAGAGCTTTGTGATGTAGGTTACAGCCATCTTACAATGGAGGGAGTAGCTACACGGGCAAAAACTAATAAAGCAGTTGTTTATCGTCGTTGGGCTAATAAACCAACACTAATTTTGTCAGTTTTACATAAATTTGTACCTCCACTTCCACTTTTACCAAAAGAAGTACCGGATACCGGCGATCTGCGTAATGATGTATTTTCCTTCCTTCATGGAATAGCAAAACCTCTGCAAATTATTGGTGCCGAAACCATACATGGTCTCATAGTAGATTTTGGGAAAGATAAACTCATTTCAATTCCACAAATAATACCCCCGAAAGAAGAAGATAAATTAATAACAGCAATGATAACGATTCTGAAAAACGCTGAGATGCGAGGAGAGGTCAAACTTGAAAAAATAAGTTTACGGATTATATCATTACCTTTAGATTTATTACGATATGAGCTACTTACTACTCATGAGCCTGTATCCGATAAAATCATCCATGAGATCGTTGACGACATCTTTATGCCACTTATCCGTCATAACCAATGATAAAAATATATTAAAATGCATTTAAACTATATTTAAAATCAATTTAAAATGCATCTTTTACAACAAAACCCATAAAATAGCATAGAACCAAAATAACTTTGATTACGGTTATCTCCACAAAATATCCGCTTTTTTTCTACCTGGTATTTTTCTATATTTATATTTTGGGTACCCAAAAAGCATTGGAAATTGCAAAACAAACCCTGCAGGAATCCCAAGAGCCTCTTTTAATGGCTGATATTCAACTGCTGCTCTATGCAGTAGTCCTACCCAACAAGTTCCAAGACCAAAAGAAGGAGCAATGAGATCAAAAGTTGTCAGGGCTATAATACTGTCAGTGTATCCAGAGGCATTTTCCGAGTAAGCATAGACAAGTCCCGGTGAATTTCTACAAATGGGGTCAAAGCCTGCATCAGCGAGAGCAACAAGAACAGGGAAATAACGCTTAAGAGGATGGTCTGCGTCTTTTTCTGCCATCATTCTCATCCAATCGATAGTAAGATCTGCAAATTTTTTAATTTCTGATGAATCGGTTACAACAAGCCACTTAACAGGTTGTCCATTCATGCCAGACGGAGCAAAGCGGACGGCTTCAAAAAGATCTTTGATTTTCTCTTTCTCAACAGACTTATCTTTGAAAACCCTTATCGAGCGTCTGCTTTGAATATATTTTTTAAGTTGTTCAGGGTTAGTTTGCTCAATGCTAGCATTATCATCTTCAGGAGGAAATGACTGATAACTTACCATAATTGCATTAGTCGGACAAATAGCTTCACAGTGCCCACAATGAGTGCAAAATGCCTCATATTCGATAGGTAAGGACGGAGCTCCTTTTTCTCCAGGCATGATTATATTTATAGGACAAGTCATAGAACAGATTCCACAAGCTGTACACTTTTCCACGTCAAACGAAATAAGACTCATTTAGTAACCTCTTTTTACAAAATTACTCTTTATCTAACTCTTTTTTCTGTTCTATTGCAATCTCGGCATGTCTAAAATATCAACTGCATAGATCACAACGAAGGAAATTTATTAAGTCATGACAATGCAACAGAAACTCCTGCACTGTCAGCAGAACTGCCACACAAAGTGGTCGCCCGTACGGGTTACGCGCCCCACGGAGGTCTCTGCGAAATGTGAACTGAAAAACAGGGCATGCCGGTCCGCAAGATAGTCCAGTGCCCACCTCCTGGAAACACGTGCCTGCGGTGCATCTTCACAGTACACCGAGTTCCATTCAGGGCGGTATACCTGTATGGGATGGTGCATGACATCCCCACCAAAAAGAGCTTCTTCTCCGCCGGAAGTAAGGCAAACTGCCATCTGGCCAATGCTATGCCCGGGTACCGGATATAAGGAGATTCCCTCAAGAAACTCCGCCCCATCCGGTTCAATGATTTCGGCCTGTCCTGCCTGGACCACCGGTCGGACGCTGTCTTCGTAGATAATGAATTTGACGCGGTTATTCACCGTGTAGTTTTCCGGGTCGGAATAATGCTTCTGCTCGGATTTTGAGAAGACATACGTTGCATTGGGGAAGGTCGGTTCCCATGCACCATCAACAAGCTGTGTATTCCATCCAACGTGATCCACGTGAAGGTGTGTTAGGATAACATAATCTACCATTGCCGGAGTCACACCTGCGGCTTTGAGCCGTTTCAGGTAGGGGGATTTCAACCTGTTTAACCGGGGTATCCAGATACGTTCCTTGTCGTTTCCCGCCCCCGTGTCAATAAGAATCGTATGTTGCTTTGTCCGTAGCACCCACGTATGGATATACTGGAAGACATGCGTACGGGCCCTGTCCATATTTTCGGGAACCAGCCATTTTTCATGCTCCTGAATGAATGAAGGGTCCCATTGGGGATACAGATATTCAGGAGTGTTTGAATCGAGAATAAGTTCGGGTACACGGGTAACTGTGACCTCGCCCACGCGATATACGTGATTCGTGTCCATGATACTTCTACCTTTTTGCCCATTTTTCTTGTCCGGGCCACTTCAGTGCAGGTAAAAGACCGTAAGTGCTATAGTATTAAAAAATGAGCAGTTTGCGAAATCGTATATACTATTATAAATGATACTATTGCTTATGCAAAGATCTTCTCCTGTAGGAAAATGTCCGATCCAGATTTCGCTCTCCGTTATTGGCGGAAAGTGGAAGCCAGTAATCCTCTGGTTCCTCAAAGACGGACCGGTTAGGTTCTCTGGGATCCAGAAGAAAATACCGGAGATCACCCAGATGATGCTGACAAAACAGCTCCGTGAGCTGGTTGCCGACGGAATGATCGAACGGACTGTCTATCCCGAGGTCCCGCCAAGAGTCGATTATAGTATTACTGATGACGGTCGCTCGGTCTTTCCCATTCTTATAGCGTTAAACGAATGGGGAAGTGAGTACCAGAAAAAGAAGTACGGAAGCTGGAACCAGAAGTGTGCTGACACTTTTCGTGATGATATTAAAGAGTAAGATGAGGTCATGTCAAGTTGTCGGGAGTTATAATCAGGTCTATATCGAAGATGTCTTCTCATCTCCGAAGACTTGATAGAGCCATTTTGAGTGCTCTGATAAAAGGCCGAAAACTTCGTACCAGAAATACTTATCATAAAAGAGACAAAGTACTGAAAATCTCTGCATAGAAATGATGACCATAGAATGATAACATATGATCGAAGACAATGTAAAAGAACTTTTAAAAACGATACCTTCTGATGTAACACTTGTCGCCGCAGTAAAATATGCATCAAAAACACAAATCGAAGAAGCCATAAAAGCAGGTGTTACAGACATCGGTTTCAACCATTATCAACAGATGAAAGATTTGGCCCCATATCTTCCACCTGAGATAAAAACCCACTTCATCGGCACACTTCAGTTAAACAAGGTAAAAAAAGTAGTAAACCTGAATCCCTACTTGATAGAAAGTGTTGATTCATACGAACTTGCAGAAAAGATAAACAATGCAGCAAAAGAAAAAAAACGGATCCAGAAAATCCTCATACAAGTGAAGTCAGACGAAAAAAAACATACCGGATTAGATCCCGACGACTTCTTAGAGCTTCTAGACCAAATATCAACCCTCGAATACTTAAGTTTTGAAGGCCTGATGACAATCCCTCCAAAAAATGAAGACCCCGAAGATTCAAGGAAATATTTCAAAGAATTAAAAGAATTAAAAGACAAAGCAGAGAAGCATTTAGAAAAACATATTCAACATCTCTCAATGGGAATGACAGACGATTATCAAATAGCAATAGAAGAAGGTGCAAGCATCGTCCGGATTGGTAGAAAAGTTTTCGATATATCATAATAACGTAGAATCACTTTCACCCCCTAAATTTTAGATAACTGACTCTGAAATAGTTATCAAATTTCTTTTTAAAATTCATCTGAAAACTTCCCTCCACGCCCGCATGCTCATAAAGTGAGCAGATATCGGGTGGTTACCTGCAAAAAAAAGAAAAAATACAGTCGGCAGTTTGGAAATTCTCAATTCGTTCAGTTTGTGTATCAAAAAGCATTGGAGAGGTCTACGAACTGGAGAGAAAATATCGTTACTGACCCCTCAGTCCTTACAGGCAAGCCCATTATTAAAAGTGCACTCCATGCAGTATAATTTATTATGTTTATTATCGACCTGCTGTCTCATGAGGACTGAGTCGGAGATCCTCCGGAACTATCCCGGCCTGGTCTATGAGGATATTCAAGTGTTTCTGATGTATGCGAGCATTGATTGCTTTCATTTTGGATTTTGGATTGCCTGATTGTTATGCAAAATTACTATTTCCGCAAGTTAACAACCTCTATGAACTAACGAATTTACTCATTCCAGGCCCCACTTCTTCCTGAACTCGAGCTTCTGCTGGCTGTTCATCCAGTGGCTGCCGTCACAGTAGGGCTTGTTCTCTGACTTCCCGCAGCGGCAGAGGGTTACTCTGTTCCGGGACTCGTACATGCTGCCATCTGCAGATTCAATGGGGATACCGCCTCGAACCCAGAGAGGGCCTTCACAACCTTTTTGTTTGTCGTGAACCAGTACAATAGATGGTTCAAATTCTTTTTCAAAGGGTTTGCCTGTCTTCTTGTCCCAGAGGACCAGCCGACCCGAAGGGCAGATCATAGCTTCCTCTATGGCAGTTTGCCGGGCTTCCGGGTCATCTGATTTTTGTACGAGATTCCTGATTCCTCCAGACCGCTGGCAGAAACGGGAATGATCGCAGAGCTCGTGGACATCGGTGAGTTTTAGATCAGGACCTTCAAACGTTTCCGCTTTTTCCAGGTAAGGCTTTCTGCTGGCTGTTTCACTACCGTCAAAACCGACCTTGCTGTGGGTCCCATCACAGAAGGGCTTGTTTTCGGATGAGCCACAGCGGCATAAAATATAGGCCTCACGCCGAGGGTATTCCTTTATATCAATTAATCCTCTGGTGTGGCCGTCGTCATCGGTGACAATTACCTGTTCTAAAAGCGGCACTCCACCTGTAACGCGGTACGGTCCGTCTTTGATTATCTTAATCCTCATTTCTTTCTCATTGACTGCCATAATCATAATCCCCCGTTACCTCTTATTATGCAGTACTGGATGTTTAGTCTGACTATTTGCCTCTTTGATAAATTCTATAGTTTTCTGATTCATGTTGTTCCCATAAGAGAACATGTAATAGGATTGATCAAATCCTCAACCAGGCAATAAGATGGTTACTGCTGCGGACATATTCGATAGCTATCAGCTCAACTGACGGTTTCAAGACTGAGGGAGAGGGATCATAGACAGACGATGATTACGGATTTCTAAATCTCACTTCTCCACTGGAGATAAAATAAGGTTTATCAAGTCTAAGGGTGCTGGGTGAAACAAAAAATCTTTTAACTTTTTAAAACATATATAGAAACGTGAACAATGAAAGTGCAATCATTGGCTCTGGTACGGGAGAAGCAGTAGTAGGAAAAGCAGTAGTAGTTTCGAGTCATGTTGTAACATTATATGGGATACCGGTTGTTTACATTGTCATTGTAGCATTATTTGTATTATTTGGTTTATATTTACACTGTAGGATGACAAGAAAAGAAAGACACTGTATGAGTAAATCGAGTTACTTAAAATTGTTTTTTGCTTTGTTTATCCCGCTATTCTTATATAATTTGTACAATATTTATAATAGTTCATGGTTTTTCAATCCCTATACCAAATCATGGTGTAATAATTTCTGGTTTACCAATCCTATTTTTTTTATTATAAGTGCAAGTTTTGCATCTATATGGGAATCTATCTTTCCGTATTTATTCATAACTCTGAGTATATTAGTAATAAACTGTTATCGTAAACCAGTTTAGAGAGGGTCTTGAAATTAAACTTTTATTGCAAAAACATTTGTTTAGTCTGTCATACACGGATATAACGCTAATAGTTTCAACGGTGAAAAATAGGAGAGTTTTAGGTGTAAAGACCCCGCAGCGCCTTATTTACTCTGAAGGAGTTATCAAATCTCTTTTTAAAATTTATCTAAAAACTTCTCTCCACGCCCGCATGCTCACAAAGTGAGCAGATATCGGGCGGCTACTGGCAAAAAAAAGAAAAAATTAATTACTGAATCTTCAATACAAGATTCTAACTCGCGAACTTGGGAATAAGAAAGAGTGAAATACTAAAGCAATTATCAAGGCTATGCGGAAGCATAAACCTCATCATAAAAGAGTATACCGGAATTTGCACAATCTCTTCTAGTTCCTACGGTTGCTTAATTATTATGTTTGCTGCCGAATTTTGTACTTTTGGAATTTTAGTTTATTTTGTAATAAGTTGATATTACTTTCTTTGTGAAGGTAAGAAAAATGAGACTCTATGGATTATTACTTCTCATGTTCATCTGAATTTTTATTTATTATTTCAAAAATGTCTGATATGAATTTATCAGTAGCTTCGCCCAATTCGTTCTCAAGTTTTTTAGCTATTTTAGTTATCTCGTCATCTTTTTCCCAATCATGTATCCATTCTAATGTTGGAATTATTTTGCCTTCTTTTTCCGCAATTTCTCTTTTATGGTTTTCTTTTTCTGTAATAAAAAAGGAAAGAGAATATAAAATATTTTTAATTTGTAAAAGCATATACAGTGTAAATTTAAAAAAATCTTGAATATCCATATGATAATTAGAGTGTTCAACCCCACCAGTATCATGCAATATGAAATATCTATGAGCAATAAGATTTCGTATTTCCTTAATTTTTGTAAATTCCTCTTTTTCTATTTCTTTCTTAATGCTAAACAATGCTACTATGTTTTTATTATACTCTTCTTTCTCCATTAAATTGCCTTTAATTGTTAGAATACTTTTACCATCCCAAAAAGAAACATTCTCGTCTTTTAAACCTAATTCTTCATAGTCATTAATAAGAAAAGCTACTTTATCATATATATTGAATGCAATTAAAAAAGCATCTTTGAGGATTTCTACGTTCAAGTAATAATTTAAGCTATAATCACTTTCGTATCTCGGATTATCCATAAATAAAAAATCGGGATGTCTATATTGTGCTAATGTTAGGAAAAATCTAGCTGTTTTATAATCATCAATAAGAGAATACCATTTTTTGAAGAACTTATATGGTCTTATCTGATCATTTATACTACTTATAAAACTTATATTTATTGCATCAGAGTTACTGCGCCCACAATTATTACAGTCAAAATGAGTATTCAAAAATAAGTTATGCATTTCACAAAAATTAAAATAAAAATCTTTAAAACTTCCGGGTTGTTTTGAATATACATTAAAGCGTTCTTCAACTATTGCTCTTTTCTTTGGCAATTGCTCTTTCAAAGTTGTTTCCAGATCTACTAATACTTTGTTTTGTTGAATGAAGTCATTTACAAGTTTTTTATAAAAATCATTGATTTCAAATGAAGGATATAATTTTAACTCTATTGCGAGGTAAATCATTGAGTCTCTATAAAGTTTCGTTTTATCTTCTTTATTTTCTACTAGCCTAGAAAGAGTCCAACAACATATTCCTCTTTCTCCCCAAGCGTTGTAATGTCTAGGATTCAAGAGAACAGCTCTATCATAACAGTAAAGAGCTTCAAAATGTCTTCCTAAATAATCTAACGTATTTCCTTTATTTATCCAAACAGCCGGTTGATCTTCACAAATTGATAAAGATTCTTGGAAACATCTCTTTGCCTTTTCTAAATCATTTATAATTTCTGGATTTAGTTTACCTTCTGCTTCCAAATCATTTTTTGCGAGTTGATAATAAGCATTACCAAGATTCATTGAATAAATTTTTTTGTTTTCTGGATCTTTTTCAATGATCGCTTTAAGGTGATCTATGGCCTCAAAAATATTTTTTCTGGTTTTTGGATCTCCGTTCCAAGAATCAATTAAAACACTGGCTTTTAGACTACGGGCAGAGATAATATTTTTGTCGAAACTTAATACTTTATTTATTTTCAACAATGCTTTTTCATACTCTCCAGCATTACAGTAATTATATGCTTCAAAATAATCAGCTTTCCAAGGTTCATTATCAATATTCATTTATCAATCATTTATTAAAAGATACATATAAAATTTATTATTTTATATACTGTGTAATTTGCGTGGGTTGACCTCAAACTGACTTTAGAGCTTACTGAAATTTATCTCAATCTTCCACAGGCTTATACAGAATCCATCTGAAAACTTCCCTCCACGCCCGCATGTTTGCGAAGTGAGCAGATATCGGGCGGTCGCTATCCAAAAAATAAAAACTTTGTAGAAGATCTGTTTTTTATTTAATTTTTACAAAGTCTTGAATTTATACATCCGATATGTCAATTTTATGCAAAAAGCTAACAACTTTTTTTGATGGGATATGCTAAAATATCCAGAATCGATAAGAATTTAGGAATTTGTGATGCGGTTTTATTTGCTGTAAAAGGCAATATCAGTTTTTTGAGAATTATTCTTTAAATTTATCAGCATATATCTGTGAATGTCGAACGTACTCTATTACTGTACCATCCAGATGTTTCACTGTCATATTTTGACCCGTAGGTACTTTTTTAGGCCCTCGAATAATTATAGCACCATTCATGCGTCTTCGGTTAAGTGAGGAATCGTGATAAATTGCACCGATTTCTTCAACATTTATCAAATAGTCTAATAAGTTGTAAGTTAGAATAGGGCATCGATTTCACGTAAATAGGCCAAAATTTAAGGCCGACTTCTAATGCAAAATTGATAGCCTTCAGGCAAGAAAATTCCTTAACCGATGACCAATGGAATGTGTTTAAGTCAGTTCTTGACATTACAGCATATCAAATGAAATCAGTAATCAATCAAGACATTATTAAAGCAGTAATAAACGGAATTGATTCGTTATGCAATATTCCAGTCAAGTCATTTCTTGATTGCTTAACGAAATTTAATAAAGAAAGAAATCGAGCGCTTCGCGCTCGATTAAGAAATATATAACTTATAAAATAAAATCAAAAAAAAAATCATAAAATCAGTTAGTGGAGACTATACACAAATTATACTTCAGGACTGAAATATACTGAAATATTTAGAACAAATTATCAAAAATAAAATCAGAATTGATAAAACGAAGATTTTTCTCATCAACTATTAAGGAAAAATTGTAAATGAATGAGAATTGTCATTCGGAACTACAACAAATCGGAACTACTGTGTCAACAAAAAAGAATTTAAGAAAAAATAACAATTTTCATCATTCCTTTTTCCATTTTGGTTTTTCAATAATTGTCAATGGGAACCCATCCCCATCCCCGTATTCAATGTAGATAACGCAAATTACTTTCGCTGACGAAAAAACTGTTTTTCAGGCATAAGGATCCCTTAACGCCTTGTTTACACCAAAATTCCTGCGCTCCTCGAGCGTCTTCCTGTTCTTGTCGATTTTCTCCTTCGCGAGCTTCATGACGAGCCCAAGACCGGGTTTGACCTCTTCGATGGGCTTTGTCTCGAACATGCCGTCTGCGATTGCCTTTAACCATACTTCATTCCCTTTTTTGGTGCGGACGAAGACCGTGGACCAGCCGTCCGGGCTTCCGACCGAACCGGTCGATATGTCGGCGAGATTGGAAACGTAATCGAGGCAGACATGGCAACCTGGCTGCTCGTACTTGTGCGTCTCCTTAAGAGGCACGGTGGAGACATTTCCGCGCTCGGTGTGGACAAAGAACTTTCCCTTCCCAAACTCCATCTTCTTCACGGAGCTGAGACTCTGGTTTGCGTGGTCCTCGACAAGGGCCTGTATAGAATCGTATGGAAAGTTCACCATGCAGAAGAGCCCTACTGTGAAAGCGATCTTTCCGGGGACATCCCGCATGTTGATGGGATAGAGTTGAGCCTTCCTGACCGCCTGCATCTGGCAGCAGACGCCGGTGATCCCAACCTTATCGAGGCCGAAAGACCGGGTTGCCTCCTTGAGCCAGGAAATCTGGGGGCTGATGTTGTACTTCGCCCTTTGCGCCTTGAGGATGTCCTCACGGGTCATCGCAACAAACGGCCTGGGCTTCCAGGGCAGGTCACCCTCGCGTGCTACAATAGCCCCGTCGATGATCCCCTGCTCGAGTGCATAAACCATGAGAGTGGTGGCGATTCCACCGTCCTGAGCTTTCTTGAGGATCTCCTTGTCCGTGCTTCGTGCTGAGACGCATGTCATGTATTTGCCGAGATACGGATCTTCAATCATCTCTCTCCCCTTCCTTAAGAGCTCCAGCAATTATCTCGTTGATGGCTTCGAATTCAGAAATCACATCGGAGTTGAAGAACGACCTCGGACAGGCGCCATAGCAGGAGCCGCACTTGATGCAGAGGTTAAGGTCACCCTGCGGCTTCCCGAACTCGTGCGTGATCGCCCGCACTGGACAAGATGCAGCGCAGATGCCGCAGCCTATGCAGAGGCCCTGGTTAATCACGTCGTTCATCAGGTCGCAGAAGCATCCGGTTGTGCTGCGCTTCGCAAGGTCCATTAGGGGCTTTAAGTACCTGCCCGCAAGAGCCTTCTGATCCTCATTCCCCTCAAGGAGCAGGTACGCCATGACAGCGACGTTCCTTATGAGCTCCGGGCTCGGAGGGCATCCTGGGATGTAGACATCCACGTCAATGAGATCTCCGATGGGAAGGTAAGACTCGTGTTGGGGCTGGTTGTGCTGCCCGCCGCGGCAGAACCGGGTGATGTTACCATAGCTCGCGCAGGAGCCAAGGGCCACCACGATCCTGGACTTCTTCCGCGTCTCCTTTATATCTTCTACCGATTCATGGTTCTGGATGCAAACCGATCCCTCGACGAGTGCCACGTCCATCTCCGGGATACGCCGGACGTCAGCAAGAGTGAGGCAGTAGACGAGGTCGGCATAGTCGTCCAGGATCTTGAGAAATCCCTGGTAGTTATCGGCCACGGACACGAGACAGCCGGTACAGCCGCTCAAGTGTACATGCCCGAGCTTGATCTTATTTGCCACTGGTTTAGCCTCCTTTGTAGCTTCCACCTTCTAAGCAGTTCCATAGTTAATTCCGATTTCCTTCAGTATCTCGGATTTCAGTATCTCGGATTTCAGTATCTCGGATACAGCATCTGAAATGGCTCTCTATACCTCGTCTGTAATCCGTATGACCATCTCGAGGTGACCATCTCGAGGGCAGAAATGTATTTCTTCTGGTATGCAAGGACCCGGATCTGGATATCGTCCTTAGTATACTGGATCGGCTCGGTCAGATCCCAGGAGTGGACATTCCTGTAACTCCCCACGAAGATCTCGTTAACGGTGAGCCCCCTGAGCTTGCGGATCCCCCAAAAAATCCGCAAGTTTCCATTCCTTTCACCACTGCATGAGTTTTTGGGCGACTACTCTATCCTCCTCGTTAACCACTATCATATGGGTTGCACACGAGACGCACGGGTCATAGGCACGGATGACCATCTCGGCGATTTGCCAGGGTGCTCCCGTTAGAGCGCGGCTGCAGGTAGGGAAATTCCAGGTGGTAGGCACAAGCATCTCGTACCGCAGCACCCTCCCATCCTTCACCCATGCGAGGTGGACGTCGGTCCCGCGTGGGGCTTCGTTTGCGGCCCAGCCCATGGATCCGTTTCCCAGAGGGATGTTGTCAGCAAGGACCTTGCCAGAAGTATCCAGGTTATCAAGGCAATTGAGGATGGTATAGCAACAGTCTGGGTACTCCATCTGCCTGGCGATGTGCTGGGCGAAGGTGCCTTTCTCGGCGAAGTGCTTGAAAGTAGCGAGCCTTGCCCTCGGGCCGACCTCAACGGGCTGCCCGTCGTAGGTCGGAACAGTGTTGCAGGCCTCCATCCGAGGGTTAACCCTGGTGTCGACCTTCGTGGTGCCGCCGATCGGATAGCTCGGGTCCTCAAGATCGATGGTTTCCTCACCCATGTACCAGTCCCATGGTCGAGTCTCCTTCCACCTGGTAAAATCCCACATGGGCTTCTCGTCCAGACTGGATGAGCCGTACATTGGGGCTGTGGCCATGACCCCCTGGTTGTGGTATCCGAGCGTCTTGGGAAGTGGGATCTGCTTGCCTGCGACCTCGACAAACTCCCGGTTCTGCATGTTCCTGGTGACCTCAAGCATAAACTCCATCTGTTCGTGGACAAGAACGAGACCTTCCTTCGCCAGGTCAGCCATCTTCTTCTTTGCCCGGGGACTCACGTTGCGGTACATCCCGCCGACCCTCGGGTTTGAAGGGTGGATAGCCTCGCCACCTGCAACGGATCCAATGGTCTGTGCAATCTCGCGGATGCGGAAGATCCTCGCAGCAACGCTCCTTAAAGGCTGCTCTCTGGAAAACGGGTTGATCTTCGTCTCCGTACCCGGGATGTAAAAGTCCGGGAGGATCAGGACATTGTGCAGGGCATGGCTGTGGAGGCGGTTTGCTGCATGGAGAATGACCCGCAGAAGCTTTGCATCCGTGGGGATCTCGCAGCCGATAGAAGCCTCCATGGCCTCAATGCCTGCCAGTGTGTGGGCAATGGGACAGATACCGCAGACCCGAGAAGCAATCTTCGGAACCTGATCCATCGTCTTACCTATGGCGAGCTTTTCAATACCCCTGACCGGGGTAGTGGAGAGCCAGTCTCCTCGCTCGACAATACCCTCATCATTTACCTTCAGGGTGAGCTTGGAGTGGCCTTCATGTCTCGTAGTTGGAGAGATCTCTACAACTTTTGTCAATGGCATGCCTCGTTTTCTATTCGGTGTTCTTCAGGCTGTACCGTAGTTAAGGCATTTTCTGTGTGATTATTCTAAGATAGGGCCCTATACACCCTATACATAAAGTACGTTAACCCCCTCTTATTTTCTCCAGTTCGCAGCTATAGTTTTTTTCGGTTAAAATACAAAAAATTTTGATCAATTTAAAATTCACAAAGCATGGTACTCCTAAAACAATATTTACAACAGTCCTGAGCTCCTGACTCATCGAACTTTCCACATGAGAAAGGCGAGGTTAAAGTAGTGGTTAAAGTAGTGATACATTTGGTACGTTAAGGAATGGGATCTTCAGTATATAGACAAAGCTCAGAACGTTATGAGCTATACCCCCGCGTCTAAATCTAAACCTGGACAGCAGATTGATCTGAAGGATTTCTTAGTGCTGTGCCTACTAGTGTTTCGTGTCAAATTTAAATCCGTAAAGAATTATATTTGTTGTTTTATAATAATCTTGTGCCTCTTATAAGTTACACATTTTTTGGCTCCAAGTGCTTCAGTTGCCATCTGATTAATCAAGCTCTGAAACTGCAGCGTATAATTATTAAGCATTATTATATATATTTAAGAATAATAATTTTTAGGATATATGTAGCACTGTGCCGTTATCCATGAGGTGACTGAAGGAAAAGATCCACAATGATAATACTTACTGCAGATGAGACAATGATGAGCAGATACAGAGGCGGCATATTTCTTGGATTTTCCACATGTTCTCCAAAAGGCATATTGCCTGACTGGCTTTACTTCGCCGCCTTTGCACCGCCTGTTCAAAGATCGAAGGGAAGGGCGGTTACAGCGGATTTTGGCTTGAGGGTTCTTGAGGCATCTCTTCTCAATAACGGTTTTAGCGAGGAAGAAGTAGCAATAGTTCATCCCAGAGATATGAAGAAGATGATTGGACCGGATACGAAGATCATCGCCATCGGTGCTCATGATCCTCTGGGCATTAACCCTCCTACATCTACATTCGTGGATATGGTCAGAACAGGCCCACCGTATAACAGAATAAAATTCTTAGAACTCTTGGATACTTTGTCCAAAATGAATGTCAAAGTAGTTGTAGGAGGTAAGGGTGCCTGGCAGGTGGCTGATCCTGTGATTATGGATAAACTTGGAATCGATTATGTCCATCTTGGTGAAGGCAAGATATCCGTTCCCAGGATGTTCAGATCCATTGTCAATGGTGAGGATGTGCCCAGAGTAGTGACAGGCGAAGATGTTCCGGTAGAAGTTATACCCAAAATTCTCGGGCCAACTACACACGGCCTTGTGGAGATATCAAGAGGCTGCTGCAGGGGATGTGCCTTCTGCACTCCGGGCAGATACAAGCCATTTGGGCCCGTCAGATCCGGATAAAAGCCGAACGCAAACTCAGGGCACAGCGCCATGTGGATCGGACTATCTGGCTTGGTTTAGGTATGATGGGGGTCATAGGCTGGTCGGTAGCAATTCCAACACTGATTGGTGCTGCACTTGGTTTATGGCTGGATAAGTACTATCCAGAGAGCTTTTCCTGGACACTCACAATGATGATTATCGGTCTGTTTATCGGCTGTTTGAATGCATGGTACTGGGTGGTCAGGGAGCGGCGCGAAATACTACAGGAACTGGAGGATTGATAGTTGAGACCTTTTATGTTGAAGTCAGCAACGTTACTCATCCCTGATTCGATGATTTTTAACGATGAGGTTTAATCAAACTCAACAACACCAATCGTGTGCATATAAAAGCTGATGCCTGTAATTGTTGTCGCTTAAAATCATTTGAGAACCTCTATATATTTTCGAGACTTTTTAATATCTTCTGGGATCGCCAAGATTTACCATTAATTCCGCTAGCAATTGACTGCAATCACTCAAAAACCAGAAAATAATAAAGAGTCTCATATTTTCCTTAATCTTTTAAATTTCAACCCTTTGGTCCATTATCTCATAAAGTTTCACTTTCATGAAATCGGTTATAACAAAAGCCGCCAGTGCGTAGATCCAGATAAAACCTGCCAGTTTCCATCCAATTGGAGATATATAAAATCCATACACTGCAACGAGTGTTGCCAGCACTTTTGTAACCACTGCAGCCCAAAAAAGAAGTTTTCCCGGAGGAGGTGACCAGAAGTGCCCCCGATTGCGAGCAACGAAGATGGTAAGATGCCCGGCTACTGCAAGCTTCAGGAAAATAAAAGACTGCAGTACACCTGGATCGAGGTAAAGAATCCTGGCTCCAATATAGTATATTGCGAATGAAACAATAACGCCTATAATTCCCAGAAAGGTGGACATCCTTACGACTTCACGCATGTTCCATTCTTCTGGAATTTGGGAATATCTCACGTTATCATATGCGATAGCCATTATAGGAGCATCATTGAAAATGGCAAGCAAAACAATCATTATAGCGGTAATGGGATAAAAATTAAACACAATTATTGCAGTAGCAATAAAAAATAGCACCCTTACAGTCTCAGCTATTCTATAGATGGAATAGCTCTTCATCCTCTGGAATATCTTGCGGCTTTCCTTTATCGCATTAATAATGGTAGAGAGCCCTGAGATTGTAAACACTATGTCTGCAGCGGATTTTGCAGCATCTGTAGCCCCTGCAACAGCAATTCCGGCATCAGCCATTTTAAGGGCAGGGACATCGTTAACTCCATCACCTGTCATGCCAACAATATGTTCTTTTTTCTGAAGGAGCTCAACGATCCTGTATTTGTGCTCGGGAAAAACCTGAGCAAATCCGTCTGCCTTCTCTACAATTTCCTGGGCTTTAGAATCTGGTTTTTCTACAAAATCATCAGCTGTAACTATGTTTGTGCCCAGGCCTACCTGGCTTGCTATCTCTTTAGCAATGGCAAGATGATCTCCAGTTACCATTTTCACGTCTACGCTAAGGGAGTTTGCCGTCTTTATTGTCTCAGCGGAATCTTCATGTGGTGGGTCATAAAGTCCAAAGAGCCCTGTAAACATGTATTTTCCTTCCTCTTCTACACAAACTCCCAGGGCGCGATATCCTTTTGAAGCCATAGAATTTACTTTTTCTTCTACCTTCTGCCTTACTTCTTCTTTATTGCTTGACATTTCCAGAATAACCTGGGGTGCGCCTTTAGCAACTTTAAACTCTCCTTCCGGCCCTTTGACCGTAGCCTCAGTGTGCTTTATAACAGGGTCAAATGGCGTGAATTTCTCGACTTCATAAGTTTTTATTTTGTCTTCAAGGGATTCTGTGTCCTTTGCTTTCTGGAGGATTGCATTGTCAATAGGGTCATTATCTTCTTCCCTTGAAGCCAGAGATCCATAGATAAGAAGATCATTTTCTTTGAAATCTCCGAAAGGCACTAACTCGGATAATTTTAGCTTGTTCTGGGTAATTGTACCGGTTTTATCCGAACATAAAATATCCATCCCTGCCATTTCCTCGATGGAGACCAGTTTGCTGACAATAGCTCCTTTTTTTGCAAGTTCAGTAGCTCCTACAGCCATTGAAACGGACATTACTGCTGGAAGAGCTGCAGGAATTGCAGCGACTATCAGCACAAGAGCAAACTGGAGGGTTTCCAGAAAAGGAGTATGCCTGAAAAGCTCTTCTACAACTAAAACAATTGCAACAATACAGCCTGCAAGGACAATCAGGTAGTTTCCAATTTTGAGGACAGCTTTTTGAAAGTGGCTCCTGGTCCGAATTTCAGCCACAAGTTTTGTTGTCTCCCCAAAATAGGTATTCATGCCGGTAGCCACAACCAGAGCATTCATTTCACCTTTCTGGATCACAGATCCTGAATAGGCAATGCCATCAGATTTTTTCTCTACAGGCAGGGATTCTCCTGTAAGGGCTGACTCATCTACCTGCAGATATTCCCCTTCAAGGAGCTTAAGGTCAGCAGGCACGACATCCCCTGAACGTATGCGGACCACATCTCCAGGAACAAGTTCTCGTGCAGGTTTTTGGGTCCATTGTCCTTCTCTGAGTACTCTGGCATTCAGGGCCATTTTCTTCTTAAGGAGCTCAATCGCATTGTCAGCCTTATGTTCCTGCCAGAACCCCACAACCCCGTTTAAGATAAGGAGCAAGGAGATGATCACAAAGTCTTCCCATCGATGGATAACACCTGAAATTGCAGCTGCCACTTCGATCATCCAGGGAATTGGACCCCAGAAATAACTTAAAAATTTTATAAGTGGATTGACCTTCTTTTCGGAAATTTCATTATAACCATACTGCTTAATACGGTTTTCAGCTTCCGATGAAGATAGTCCCTTATTACTGGAATCAAATTTTTTCAAAACTTCATCTGCAGGCAAATCCTTTATTTCAGTAACTTTGAGCTCCAAATTTTCCCCTATATATAGGCCCCCAATCCGTGTTCTCCCATTATAAAATGCCCAAAATTCAGACTTATTTTTCCTATCGATTTCTTCTCTTGAACCTGTAATTTTTGCGGTTGTAAATCTGTATTATAAACCCGATCAAATTCCTATTTATAACATAGAAGCAGACAAAATAAAAATATATGACATAATTTATAATTTATTATTGACCAAGAAACCCTGGACCTTACCTATGCTGGTAATTTAGAGAATGAAAACCAGTATCTCCGAATGATATATGGATTTTATATGCAGCAAGCTAATGTTAATTAAAAAGAGTAGAGTCTTTCCTGTATTTTGCAGAATCACTTTCAATACTAAAGGCTCACTATCAATCGCCCCTGTTAATCCATTGACCTATACCCCCCATGTCGCTGATTCTCAAGGGGGGTGGTCGCTTACTTGTTACAGGACTTACGCATTTGAAGTACAGGTCAAGAATATTAGGCGTTGTGAATGATTTGGTGTTTTAAACAGTTAAAGGTCTAATAGTATTGATTTTTGATTTCAATCGCGCAAGTCCTACATTATTTGTATCTTTTCAGGTATTTTTTAGAATTTACCATGAAACTTTGAAACTCAAAGTAATGTTTGATTTAACCGGTTCAGATGAACAGCTCTCCCTGTTTAACTTGATATAAGTTGACCATATTTTGAATTGTAGGTTAAACCAGGTCCAGAAATTTCATTAAATATCCACTAAATCTAATTTAATTACCTTCTTTTTAGGTCAATGGATCTTTTCCTGTTTTCCTCAACTATTTGTAGTATTGTTCAGGGCATTGTTCCCCAGGACATTCACGGATATACTTCATAACATCGCTCATTTTTGCACTGGCCATTGCTACGGACATATCTGCGCTTCCGTAATAAATGCGGAGTTCGTCGCCCACAAGGATCCACCCACAAGGAAAAACAACGTCATTAACGTCTCCAGTCCGCTCATACATTTCACGGGGCCCGAAAACCCAGCCTTCAGACCTGTGGAGCACTTTTGTAGGATCTTCAAGATCAAGAAGGGCAAGTCCGAGCCGATAGCTCTTTTTAGATGTTGTCTGACGTACCCCATAGTACATAATTAACCATCCATCAGATGTTTTCATTGGCGGAGGCGCCAGTCCGATTTTACGGGCATCCCACCATCCTCCTTCTCGAGCGTATAGAAGGACCTCGTGTTCTCCCCAGTATTTCATATCAGGCGAAAAAGATATCCAGATATTTGCCTTTGCACCCACAATGTTAGATACAGGCCTGTGTAACATTGCCCACTTGCCATTAAGTCTTGTAGGAAAAATAGCAGCATCTTTGTTTTCAGGTGGCATGATGGCCCCCAATCTCTCAAAATTATCAAAGTCTTCGGTATAGGCAAGCGACGTTAATGGACCAGAGTCCGAATAAGCCGTATATGCTATAGCCCATTTTCCAATCTCATCAATGTAAGTTATACGCGGATCTTCGATACCGTATATTTCTTCAGAATGGTACGTTGGGTCCGAGGAAAAAGTTGGTTTGGGATCAATTTCCCAACTATCTATTCCATTCTTGCTTCTAGCTACTGTAAGATGAGAAAAACCTCTATGGTCTTCAACCCGTACCAGTAATATAGTTGTGTTGTTAACCATAACCGCTGCAGGGTTAAATACCGAACTGACATTATACGGCCAAGAATTAACGGTCAGTATCGGATTCTTCTTACATCTTACAAATAATTCTCCTTCATCTTTCCAGATCATATTATTCCCCATTCCTCCTGATTTAGAGCCTATCCCAAAATGCTATGACGAATTGCAGATATTACAACTGGCCAAATACACAATTTGAATAGCGCTAGATATCTGATAATACTAATATTATAAACCTATTCTAAATTAAGACACGCTTTTAATAACTTAGGATAAGCTCTAAGTTTTAGAATAAGCATTAGAGAAGTAAAAGAAGCAGTCTTATTATCAAAGAAGGCGGGAAAACTCTTCCTCAACACTTTCTGGCTTTCACTGGAAAGTGGCAGGTGGGGGATGTAGTTTACTCAGCAATCTAAGTAACAATTATTCCGTTACCGAAAATTACTAAGCTTTTATATATTTTAAATCCGTTTTGATCTTTCTAAATCTGTCATTCTTGTTCGGATTCGTGCTCCTGTATATAAGGCACAGAGTACTTTGATTCTACGGAGTCTCTATGAAATATGTTATATGTACAGAAAGGAATTATTCTTCCATCTGGGATGGCATAATGTACTCCGCATTTTTTGATTCTTTCGAGATCTATGTTGTATAAATCCTGAAAGTGCATTGTTCCGAGGAATAGTGTATTTCTGTGAAAACGTGAGGTATTTTCCATGTCACCTTTTTTAAGGACACCGAGAATCATCCGTAATACATTTATCGATTTTGGTCCCTTCTTCTCGTCAATGTACCTTGGAACTTGCTTCATGATCTTTGCAAGAGTTAAAACTCTGCTAACTTTTCCATTCATCTCGGAAGTTGCTTCCGCCAGGAATTCAACAAAACCTTCCACATCAAGAAAACTTGTAATTGGGATAAAGTGCCCTTCTTCAAAGAAAACATAGGTTCCAGCACCACAGTGTGGGTGAACTGTCAATTCCGGAATAGGAACTTTTCTCATAGATGACAGGAAACGACTTATCGGAACCACAAAGGATACCGGATACCAGGCATCACAGGGAATCTCTCCATTAGTCTGTTCTTCCGCAAGCTTTATGACATCAGATATGGTGATTCTCTTCTGTTCTCTCTGAGACTGATCTATTCTTCCTGTAAATGCAATGGGCTGGAAGTTCACTCCTTTTACAATGTCAAGATTTTCGGCTGCATAACGAATAATCCCCCCTATCTGGGAGTCATTTACACCTTTTGCAAGAGTAGGCACAAGTACAATACTTTCAGGCCCAAAACCTCTGCAATTTTCTACTGCTTTTTTCTTTAACGGTAGAGAGTTGAAACCCCCATTTTCGATATAAGGTTCTGGAGTAACCCCGTCAAAAGAGAGATAAATAGTACGCAATGTAGCGTCTTTTAACTTTTTGCAGTATTCAGGGCTATTCGCAAGACGAACCCCGTTACTTGCTACCTGGATTTGTGCAAAACCCAGCTCCTGGGCCAGTTCAATTATCTCCGGAAGGTCATCTCTTACTGTTGGTTCTCCGCCGGAAAACTGAATGGCAGAGCAGGGAACAGGTTTCTCGTTTCTTAGTGTTTCCATCATCTTCCTGATTTCTTCGAAACTTGGTTCGAAAACGAAGCCTTTTACTCTTGCATTTGCGAAACAGACAGGGCATTTAAGGTTGCATCTATTAGTAACATCTATGTTTGCAAGCAAAGTCCCTGATTCATGATACTGGCAGATCCCACAACCAGAAGGACAGTTTAAAGGACTGGAACTCTGGAAGTTTGAAATTCCTGCTCCTGTATATGAGTACTTTTCAAACTTCCTATAGAGTTCAGCATCTGACCAATATACATCCCTGAAATTCCCATGATCAGGACATTCTTTTTCCATTATTATTTTACCATTTTTCTCAAATATCGCAGCTTCAATAATTTTTTTGCACTCTGGGCAAACCGATTTTGTCAGTCTCATATTTCCACCCCTGTCTCATATTTCCACCCCTAACTCTATCCCAAATTCTACCCCAAATTCTACCTCTAATTCTTAATATTAGTAATCCAGTCTGTGATAGTAGGGTGAAGTTTTTGATTACGCAGTCAGGTGTCGAAATATGTTTTTTATGATTTTTCCATAGCTTTAGCTGCAAATGATTATTGAATTGTCAGAGTTATTTCAGTTAACTGTTAAAGTCCCGGTCACGAAATGGCTATAAACTTTTTTTTGTGTAAAAATCTAAATTCAAGATTTTATTGAATAAAAATTAACCAAAATCAAAGCTTTGTAAGATGAGATTTTGGATCATAAAAGGAACATAATTGAGACATTTCAATTTGCAAACAGTCCTTAAACACTGAACCTATCCCAAAACCAATATAATGCCAGAATAGGAATTATAATATTGGCGATAATAGTAGATTAGATAATGTTTTGGGATAGGCTCACTTTCTAATCCATTATCTTGCAAAAATAACCTTTCCGACATTACGTAAACTATTCCTTTCACCCACCATCTTGAAAATTGTTCTTTCTTTTCCCCCATTTAATAAGTAAAGCTTTAATATTATTTAAATCCATTGAATATAAATTATAGATAATGGAAAAAGTAAAAGAGTCACGTAAAAGAGTCTTTTTTCTAAACATTAAAGTGATTCTATAAAAGAGACCTCATACTCAGGTCTCGTTTTTGGGGTTTTGCAACTGACATTATAAAAAAGTAGTTAGCCTAACTGGCCCGAAGTCTAAGTACAAAGTCTAAGTATTTTCATGCAGATAAAACGACTCAGTACCAAAATCTAGTGATGGATGTAAAATTCAAAATCACTAGATTTTGTAAATGGTCACCATCCGTGTAATACAACTTAATGATTCAAGTCTTTAGATAGCGAATATTGATTTTGATAAAAACTGGATTCTTCTTGCTAATTCAGATTTTCTATCAAAAATGCAAAAATCACTGGATTTTGGAACAGAGTCGATAAAACAATCACATTCACAACTTATTAGATAAATTATTTGCCTTTTTTAATAGCTTCTCCTCTTACAACAAGTACTTTTACATTAGATTGTCTAATCACGTTTTCAGCTACACTTCCAATCAAAAACCTTTGGACTCCAGACCTTCCCTGTGTGCCTATGACGATAAGATCAATGTCGTTTTTTTCTGCAAAATCAACAATTTCTTCTGCAGGGTTTCCTTCAAGAATTATGGACTCAACCTTAACGTTTGCAGCTTTTCCGACACTTTCAACATAACTTGTTGCGTCCTTGCCTTCTGCTATGAGCCTATCTTTAACTACCATGTCCCATTCTTTATTTTTAGAGTGAACTAACGAATCATAATCTCTCTGTGAGATAACACTCACAGCATAAAGCTTTGCCTCGTTTAGTTTTGCAACTTCAATTGCTGTAAAAACTGCTTTTCTTACCAGTTCCGAACCATCGGTTGCAACCATTATATTCCTGAAAACAGTATTTTTCATGTCAAACTCCCCTTTCCTTTTCGTTCCTTATGTCAATTATAGGATAATAATCACTTATATATTATCAAGGAAAATGAATCTATTAAAGTCAGCCAACTTATTAAATAAACCTAGATAGAACTTATGCATCTCAAAAGCAAAATCAGATATGTGTATAATAAATTACTGTTCAGACCGTTAAACTTTTTACATGATTCAAATTTCAGTTTAAGTTTTCGGATTATGTTCAATTTGAAAATTAAAAGAGATTTTATTACTTAAGCCCAAGATACTGAGATAAGTATTACTTCATGAGTTTTCCATTGAGAAGCTAAGATAGTAACACCATAGAAGCGAAAGCTCCCCAAGAGACGCCAAATACCAAAAGGTGCAGGTATTCACAACGCCTTCAGAAGGGCATATTTTAGATTGTTTGGGTTTTTCACTTAAGAGTTTTTACTTTAACATTAATGATTCTTTTACTTTAAATTAATAATTTTCAATTTTAGTAAATCCAGAATAGGACTACATGGTTGAAGAATTTCTGTAAATCATATTAAAGTTATGTAGAAATCTTCTAAATAACGAGCTCCATCAACTCGAAATGAATAGACGATTCTTTATTTGGCTGTTTTCAGCCACCTAGAGTTAGTTTAGATAGATTTTCTAAAAAACCCTGGTTTTCAGATACAAATTTCTGAGTTTTAATAATAGGACTCGAGAGATTCAGATTAAGTCTCCGAGTCCTTAAAAATTCAATTTCGGTAGAGACTTTTTATTCCACAACCTTACTTGTTAGACAATCCAATAGCTTTGTTTGTTTTCTCGATCGATTTCGAGCCGTCACTTTCCAGTTCCATCATTGCCCTTATAGCATCAACGTTTTCCGGAACTACAATGGATTCTTGATGGACAGCATGGAAGAAGTAAAGCTCTTTTTCAGTCACTGTAACGGATTCAGGCCAGATACAGAGCTCCCACATATCGTGTCTTGGGCGTTTAATATCCCGCGCAAACTCAATTATTTCGGCTGTTGATGTGATTCCCTCCCCTACTAAACGAATCCTGGACTGGGAACCAAAGATATTCTTAACATCTTCTGCAGTGCAGTCCTTATTGACTTCCATATTTACAGTATGCACATGCATAAGAGTTGTCGGGACTTTTGTAGCTCCAGTCGTTATGTTAATGTGTGGGAGTACACTTCTTACATCAGGTCCGTGGTGAGATGGAATCTTAACCGGATTTAGTACGATTGCGTCAACAGGTCCCTTTTTAATTTCACCAGGATCGACTGCTCTTCTTGTGAGACTTACTCTCACCTTATTTACTTCGAGCTCTCTGTCTATAGTTGAAATAGCTCTGCAAAGTGCTGTCGTGTTACATGAGACGACTCTTGTCAGGTCACGACCTACAGCCTGTTCGTAATTACTCTCAGCATTAAAGGAAAAACCTGAAATGGTATGACTCTCGCCCCCCTGCCAGATTGCCTTTATCCCGACTTTCTCATACACAGGCTTATTTTTTTCCCCAATCCCCCCTGGAGTGCAGTCCACAACCAGGTCAGATTTTTCCAGCATCTCTTCAATAGTTCCGGCTGCCGGCATTCCTGCTTTCTCAAAAGCTTCAATATTCTCAGCAGGGGCATATATGTCATATCCTAGCCGATGTGCTACTGAAGCCTCATAGTTTGGTTTTGTCTTGGAAACTCCGACAATTTCCATATCGTCCTGAGCCTTAACAGCATCTGCAACCCTTTTACCTATAGTTCCATACCCGTTTACCGCAATTTTTGCTTTAGCCATTGTTATCCTGTCCTTTTTAGTTATATCTTAGGATTATATGCACTTAAAGTCCAAAATCAGGCACATTAGATGTAATGGTTATTTGTTTCTCAGGCAGGCGAAGGTTAACAACATCAAATTCTCAGTTTAACTGCTAACTTCCATGTTCAGTTCAGGAATTCTAATTAAGACCCTATCCGAATAAGACCCTATCCGAATCGAGGTGTTTTAACTCCCAAAAACGATCTCCTGCGTGTATATATTCAGTATGAGTGATTGCTCGGAACAATCGAGCCACATTGCTAAGTTTTTCTAATTCGGCTTGATTTGCAAAATGCACATACCTCATATATGCTCGACTCTCTCCCCCAAATGCGTTGATAAGATTCTGCTGTGTCATCAATCTCATTTAAAGCCCCCCTTCAATAAGTTTAGTAATCTCGTGTTTCAGGACTTGCGTATTTTAGCGCAAAAAAGCATGAGCAAGCTGTTACAGTACAACAGTTAAAAAATTATAATATCCCATGCTATTCTTTTTAGTTTCCCACGTAAGTCCCAACCATTTGCATTTGGGTATAAATAAATAAAATGTCATAGAATACAAAGCCTTTTGCATCAGTTAATTGTCTAAAAAGTAAGTAATCAATCTAAAAAGTAAATAATTAATCTAAAAAGTAAGTAATTAATCTAAAAAGTAAGTAATTAATCTAAAAAGTAAGTAATTAATCTAAAAAGTAAGTAATTAATCTAAAAAGTAAGTAATTAATCTAAAAAGTAAGTAATTAATCTAAAAAGTAAGTAATTAATCTAAAAAGTAAGTAATCAAAGATCCCTTTGAGGAAATATAAGAGACCATTTAACCTTTATGATACCTGGATGCGTTGTTTTTTAGAGCCGTAATCCCTGGCAAGGGCTCACCAGACAGATAGGTTATGCTCGCACCTCCACCAAGGCTTATGTGGGAAAACTTTGATTCTAGACCAAGTTGATCAATGGCATCTAAGGTATGCCCTCCACCTGCGACAGAGTAGCTTGCTTGAGTTGCAGCCTTAAGAAGTTCATCTGTGCCAAGCCTGAACTTGTCTAGCTCGAAAATACCAGTCGGGCCGTGAAAAACGCATAACTTTGCGTCCTTAATGTACTTGGAATAATTTTCAATGGTCTTCTGACCAATGTCAGCTATTGGAAGATTTTCTTCTTTTATCCTATCCACTTTAACTTCTTGACGTTTGCCACCATTGTTTAACGCTACATCCTGAGGTATGACTATCTTGTCTGAATACTCCTTGAGTAACCTGGAAGCGATCGGGATCTGGTCCATATATTTCTCATCTTCAATGAATTTCCTGTTGACCTCACCTACATCGATGCCCGTTGCCATAATAAATATTGTAGCCACTACTCCGGTGGTAAGGATCTTATCAGCTCCATCCCGCTTGAGAATATTAGAAATGGCCTTTATAGAGTCGTTAGCTTTTGCTCCTCCCAATACGAAGATTGCTGGATGCTCATGGCATTTTACGGCTTTATCTAAGCCTGTAATTTCCTTGTCCATAAGGATGCCGGCAACACTAGGCAAAACCAATGTGAACCCTACTACGGAACACTGAGATCTGTGAGAAACCGAAAAGGCATCATTTATAAAGAGATCGAATAGCGGATGCAACTTCTTGACCATCTGGCTTTTAGCCTGTTCCTCAGGAGTGAGTTTTGTGATCTCTTCGGCATTAAAACGTGTGTTCTCAAGGAGGAGGATTTCTCCCTTGGCAAGGGATTTTATAGCGTTCCTTGCACAGGAGCTGAATATATCATCCTCGTAGATCACTTCTCGACCTAAAAGCTTTGTTGCCAGCTTTGCATGAGCTTCCAGGGTAGTGTAGTCCTCATCTCCGGGTCTACCCTGATGAGACATCAAAACTACTTTTGAGTGCTCCAGGGACTGCAAAGTAGGCAAATGACTCTTAATTTTTCTATCGTCCAGGATATTTCCGTTATCGTCCATGGGTGAATTAAAATCCACCCTTACAAGTACTGCTTTATCGTCAAGTGCAACATCACCCATCGTCAGATAGTCTTTTCCAGTTGTTTCCTGAGACATATAGTACCCCCTTCACATAGTGGTATAGATCTGTTTAGTATGAAACTGACTGTAATTTAAGGTGACAGAATTGGTAGGAGGAGTTACCCTGAAACTTTAAGATTCTGATATTTTTGACTTGAAATTGTAAAAGAATCTCTAACTAAGTTATACCAGATTGAAAAAACAGGGACAGCAATG
The DNA here is from genome assembly GCF_002287235.1 of Methanosarcina spelaei. Classification (GTDB taxonomy): domain Archaea; phylum Halobacteriota; class Methanosarcinia; order Methanosarcinales; family Methanosarcinaceae; genus Methanosarcina; species Methanosarcina spelaei. Next base: position 1,117 of record NZ_LMVP01000490.1, on the reverse strand, counting down.
ATAGAGTGTAAGGACTTTAACATTTCTTGCCCTTATTCATTTTTCTCCCCAAAAATAATATTCATTTTACATTTTGGGTTTAGATAATAAAAGGCTTTTCAGTTTTCGAAAAAGCTATAACTTATGCTATTGGGCTGAGAAATCAGTAACAAAACTTATTTGGAGCTATAGGAGAATTACGTCAATAGGAGAATTACATTAATGGAGAATTACACTGTATGAGAGCGCTGGTATAAACTTATTACTTAAGTAATTTATTATATGAGTAATATGCATCAGCATAAACTTGATTTTTCTGCTCTCTGTCGACAGCATATTTTTCTGTAATCGGATTTTTTCCTCCTTGCCTTTCAGACAACCTTTTTTAGGGAATCTCTACAAAATCTTAGTTTTCCAGTATCAGTAAAGAAAATAGAATTTCAAAAGTTGATAAATATCCTCTAACAAATCTTTGTTTTGAATTGTTTTTATATAATGAGCCTATCCCAAAAGCCACTTTATTCTTAATCTTTGGGAATTTTCAAAGTTGTTTTCATGATTCTAAGATTGGTTGATTATACGAAATACAAGGCCCAAGAAGTAAATTCAAGTTTTGGGATGAGCTTCAATTATAAATATAATGTTTAATAGAGGTGGACAACAACAAAGGGGAAAAACTGTAGCTACCTGAGTCTGTCAGGTTAAAGTGTAAGTCCACCTGAAGTTAAGTATTGTATCCAGCACTGACCACTGGTCATCTGAAAAACAGGAACGACCTTTCATACCTAATGAAGAAAACAAGCAAGATATGGGGGGAAATTATGAGAACAAGTATGGCTGATGTTCAACATTCACTGGGCGGTATTGATTTTCCTAAAAACAAGAACGAAATTGTAAGTATGCTCAGGAACATGGAGCAAGTAGCGAAATAATTTCTGACTTGCAGCAACTTCCAGACAGAACATATAATAATGCTGCCGATGTTAATGCTGCCGATGTTTCTCAGGAATTCAGCGGAAAACGTTTTGAAAAATAAGAAAAAATAACGATGTTGTAATTAGTATCCTCTTCAAATTCAATGGTTTTTCAACCGCATAAAAAATATAATAGTTTTTCCATTTTCCCTTATCATATTTTG
>NZ_LMVP01000489.1 GCF_002287235.1 Methanosarcina spelaei | reverse complement strand
ACCCTCTTAATATCTAGATTTATTATTCGTGAGCAAGATCCACTAAAACAAGGATTGAAACCAATGATTCCAGATACTAACAACAATGAAATTAAGTATTCGTGAGCAAGATCCACTAAAACAAGGATTGAAACAAAACGTGAAGTGTTTGTCTAATCGTGTTTGAATATATTCGTGAGCAAGATCCACTAAAACAAGGATTGAAACATATAGGTGACATAATCGCCATT
>NZ_LMVP01000488.1 GCF_002287235.1 Methanosarcina spelaei | reverse complement strand
TAGAAAAATTTAAAATTTTGGGTTTTATGATTTAATTAGCAAATAATCTTTTAATGTCAAAACCTTTAAAAAACGGACTCAGTACCAAAACAAACATGAAATTCTTCGAATAACATGTACAAAGAAATGAAAGTAACCTTTACCTACCTTTTTTGACTATTGATTTCATCATTACCTTGGGCAGGAAGGTTGTACTAGATTTGGTTTTAAAAACCTTTCCAAAACTAATCA
>NZ_LMVP01000487.1 GCF_002287235.1 Methanosarcina spelaei | reverse complement strand
ACATCTAAAATCATTCATATATACCATTCGTGAGCAAGATCCACTAAAACAAGGATTGAAACAACATTGGGTCAAAGACTTCTATAGGAACTTCCATATTCGTGAGCAAGATCCACTAAAACAAGGATTGAAACACAGTACTGCACCTGCAGTACATCGCAGATAGGCTAAATTCGTGAGCAAGATCCACTAAAACAAGGATTGAAACAAAAATAAAGAGAAAAAAAAAAAA
>NZ_LMVP01000486.1 GCF_002287235.1 Methanosarcina spelaei | reverse complement strand
TTTTAGCAAAAAGGCCCTGCGAAGGGCTCCTTATAAACTCTTTGGAATCTTCAAAGTTCACGAGCTTTCGATTTCACTTTGATTTTACAAACATACTTGTGGAAGATTAAGCAGTCCGCCGGCCGGAGAAATATATTAAAACTGAAATGAACGTGAAGAGTAGTTCACTTCAATCACAAAATCCCCAAAAGGAAAAGATCACTTTTAGCAAAAAGGCCCTGCGAAGGGCTCCTT
>NZ_LMVP01000485.1 GCF_002287235.1 Methanosarcina spelaei | reverse complement strand
ATTAAAAACACTTAAGTCAACAAATTCATATTCGTGAGCAAGATCCACTAAAACAAGGATTGAAACTTACATCTGTTGGAATACTTGTTCCATTACAGTTATCATTCGTGAGCAAGATCCACTAAAACAAGGATTGAAACTGAGGTTGTTTGTAATCGTCACTTTTTGAGCTGTTGAATTCGTGAGCAAGATCCACTAAAACAAGGATTGAAACTTGCATGAAAAAAACTGACCT
>NZ_LMVP01000484.1 GCF_002287235.1 Methanosarcina spelaei | reverse complement strand
ATGGGCAAATACATTTTTTGCACTTCCGTTTCAATCCTTGTTTTAGTGGATCTTGCTCACGAATCAGCTATATCGAGTCTGGTTTAACAGTCCAAGATTAGTTTCAATCCTTGTTTTAGTGGATCTTGCTCACGAATTTTTAGCTCCACTGGTTAGTGCAAATTTGTTATTATGTTTCAATCCTTGTTTTAGTGGATCTTGCTCACGAATTATAAATGAAATATAGGAAGAGAACA
>NZ_LMVP01000483.1 GCF_002287235.1 Methanosarcina spelaei | reverse complement strand
ACACTTAGTATATATTTTTTTTTTTAGTTTCAATCCTTGTTTTAGTGGATCTTGCTCACGAATTTCCCTGCAACAACACAATTAATGGACTAATATTAGTTTCAATCCTTGTTTTAGTGGATCTTGCTCACGAATGATTCTATCCCCTCCGATCCAGAATATCAAATTATGTTTCAATCCTTGTTTTAGTGGATCTTGCTCACGAATAAAAAAATGAGTAATTAGTTTGATATTAT
>NZ_LMVP01000482.1 GCF_002287235.1 Methanosarcina spelaei | reverse complement strand
ATAGTTTAATTTTTATAATACGCACAATAAAAAGTTATATTTTGGTATTAATTGTATTCAACAATTCCTCAAGAATAGCAGTTTTATAGGTCTTGTATATTTTCCATTGTCTCTTAAAAATACTTAATATTTAATATAATCAGGCATTACAGTTAAAATTTTTCCATTGATTTCAAGCTCATTTTTTATTCTAATTGCATCTTTCTCCGTAATACAATTCTTTCCCTGAATATCATACCTAG
>NZ_LMVP01000481.1 GCF_002287235.1 Methanosarcina spelaei | reverse complement strand
TATGGAAGTGGAGTTTTGGAGACGGAACATCGTCCACAATCCAGAATCCAAAGCATAAGTATTCAGCTGCAGGAAAGTATACGGTGACACTTACAGTTACTAATGCTAAAGGCAGCAACACGGTAACAGAAACAGACTATATAAAAGTGATATCAAAGCCTGTTTCAAACTTCACCAGCAGTGTTACATCAGGAAAAGCACCATTAAACGTTAAATTTACTGACACAAGCACAGGAACACCTG
>NZ_LMVP01000480.1 GCF_002287235.1 Methanosarcina spelaei | reverse complement strand
GCTAATCGTCGTCCATTCTTTCTCTAGTTTCAATCCTTGTTTTAGTGGATCTTGCTCACGAATCGCCGTGAAGCTTCCAGATGGAAGGTATTATCTCACGTTTCAATCCTTGTTTTAGTGGATCTTGCTCACGAATCAGGGACCATTGATTTAATAGATGAAAAAGATGATATGTTTCAATCCTTGTTTTAGTGGATCTTGCTCACGAATAGTGAATGATTAACGGATAATTTGCTATAAAATG
>NZ_LMVP01000479.1 GCF_002287235.1 Methanosarcina spelaei | reverse complement strand
TGCTTGACCGCAAGCCTTTTCAAAAAACTGCTTGACCGCAAGCCTTTTCAAAAAAGGCTTGAGCGAAAACGACGAGTTAATTTGGTTTGATAACCTTATCCCCAAACCCTATAGGCGTGATCAACCGGCGCAATGGTTGATCGACCTGATAACATTTGGTTTGATAACCTTATCCCCTAACCCTATAGGCGTGATCAACCGGCGCAACGGTTGAGTTAGAACTTTCCACGGCCTAGCTGGGCGTGAGCACGGGCCAGATGTCCTGCAGCCTGAGCTCCTATAAGGTTAACTTCTCCTGCAAGCACGGCAGAAGCTACGATTTCCGCAAATTTCTTAGAGTTTATTCCTGGAACGTCACCTGCTCCTGCAACGCCGAGAATATTCAGGCAGTCTCTCTGGGTCCCAAGACCAGTGCCGCCACCAACGGTTCCCACAGGTAGGGCAGGGAGAGTGACAGTACAGTGAATCTCTTCGTATTTTGTAAGTTCCATGCTTGTAATTGCAGTGCTTCCTTCAACAACATGGGCCACATCCTGTCCGCAGGCCAGATAAATAGCAGCAATAATATTTGCAGCATGGGCATTAAAGCCAAGTGCTCCTGCTCTTGCTGAACCCAGCATGTTTTTGCTATAATTGACCTCAAACATGGATTCAGGCGTACATTTAAGAATCTCCTTTACAATCTCCTTTGGAATCGTAACCTCGGCTACAACGGTTTTTCCTCTTCCGAGAATTGTGCTTATGGAGGCCGGTTTTTTGTCAATACACATATTTCCTGAAATGGTAATGGGATGTGCACCGAATTCGTCTTCTATAAGGTGCATCACTGCATCAGTAGCTATAGTTACCATGTTCATGCCCATGGCATCTTTTGTATCATACGAAAACCTGAGGTATACATATGTGCCGGCTACAAAGGGTTTTACGGAAAGCAATTTTCCAAAACGCGTTGTTTTCTCGGCAACAGCTTTCATCTGCTCGAAAATTTCAGGACATTTTACCCACTCATAAAATTCTTTAGCTCTGCTGACACTCTCAAGCTTAAAAACGGGTGCTCTCGTCATCTCGTCCTCAAAGACCCTTACATTTGCTCCTCCTGATTTTGTAATAACCGAACAGCCGCGATTTACGCTGGCAACAAGAGCTCCTTCAGTTGTAGCAAGTGGAATGTAGTATTCGGAATTTGCATATTCACCGTTTACTTTCAGAAGACCTGCAACTCCGAGAGGAATCTGAACTGCACCTATCATATTTTCAATATTCTTTTTCGATGCTACTTCAACATCGAGGGAAAAGTTCTGGATATTCTCAAACTCGAGTTTTGCAAACTCCTGTATTGCAAGCCTTCTGATTTTTACTGAAGTCACAGGGTCCGCAAATTCGTCAATTTTACGAAGAGCCACATCTCCATCCAGAACCTTTTGTAAAAGGATTTTCTCTTCCTCATTTAACTCATAATTCTGTAAAAACACGAAATCACCTACTGAAATTATTTGTTTAATTCTCAAAAATTAATTGACTCAAAGGCTGAAATCTTAATATAAAATAATTATTTTAAAATGTGTACTTATAGTTGTATACTCTATATTAAAGTTCATTTTTATCTTATTATGTGCACAAACGTTCGCTCGTTTGATTCATGTTTTTTAGATTTTTATTCTAATTATGTCCATATTGACATATAATTCATTCCTCAACCGATATTTTTCTGTTATCCCCAGACAGTCTAAAAAAGGCATTACATATAAAAAGTTCTGTCGGTTTAAGATAACATTTAAATGTATTTGAGTAATTGAATAAAACTGAAGAATTAAGTTGAAGAAAACCTGACTCAAGAAAAAGTTACAGTAAAACACATTTAATTACAGTAAAACACATTTAATTACAGTAAAACACATTTAATTGCTTAAGGCAGTTATTGCTTAAATGCCTCATTTAATTTTAGAAATTTCTAAGGCTCAGAAATTAATAATTAACTGGTTTTCTTCTGTGTATCTCTGAAAAAGTTCAGCTACTTCTTTTGAGCAGATAAATTCAATTCCAGGGATTAGTTCTTCTTTCTTAAGTCCTATCATGTCCGAGGCAAGCTGGCAGCATCGGAACTCTACTCCCATGTCGATACATTCCTGAACAGCCATATCATACTTGGGCGATCCTCTTGTTTTATCTTTCTTTCCAAGTAACACTCCCATAGGTCCCCATAGAATAACCAGCACATCAAGCCCCTTACTCCTGTAATATTTCGCAAACTTGAGAGTTTCCTGCGGGCTAGTGCTTTCATACACCATATTTTTGAGTAACAGTAATACCTTTTCGACTTTTGTCATAAAAACTCCAGGTGTAAATAATACATTTCTGAAACAGATTACCTGGATGTATATAAAGTTTCACATTGAAAAAGGGAATCTTTGTCATTTCACTTTCGTAAAATAGTTATATCATTTTTGGGGGAATTTACAAAATTCAGATATTTACACCTGATTAACAACCTTCACTGTAACGTAAAATTATATAACTACTTCACCAATTTGAAGCTAACCGGAATACCTGAGTACCAAAATTTTTTTAAAGTTGATGACTGATTCTAAATGCTCGGTATTTGAGACTCCTACTGTATAGAAATCCCCAATTTTAGCTGACAGTTTATGAATTTTCTTCATAACTTCGTACACCAGGAATCTATTTTTGATCTTTGAAAATGATATTTTTGTATAGTGAGAAAAAGAATATGAAAAAATAGTTGAATAGCCGGAATGAAGAATTAAGGCTGAAATGAAGAGTTAAAGTTAGAGTTTGAACATAGAGGATCTGACCTGAAGATATCCTGCCTTCAAATTGCCGTATCTTCAGCTTGTCATACCTCAGCTGTTAGTAAAAAACTGAAAAAATAAGCATCTTCAGAATAATACAGATGTTTTTCATAAAAAGGTAAGCAAAAGCTTACCTTACGATTACGACAACTGCACCTCTGACTTCAAGCACATCGACCTCTCTGCCGCCGGAGATCACTTCTTTCCTTATTTCTACGGCTTCGGGTTCGAGCTCGATCGGTTTGCCGCTTACGTTAACAGTTATTTTTCCTGAGGCTGCCTGAACTTCAACGGAAGTGGGGTTTTCGGCCTTGAGAGCTTTCACGACAGCACCTGCATCTTTTCTGAATCTGGGACCCAGAATGCCCATATTAGGCTTAACTTCAACGGGCACATATTCAAAGGAAGGAGCTCCTTCCATCAACTCGACTTTCGAGTTTGTGGCACCTGCGATATCTCCTGTATCAATATTTGCATTGTATATCTCAAGTTTCTTCAGGGGAGCATTAAGTGCCATTCCCAGTTCGGATTTGTACCTGCGGACCTCACCTGTGATCTCTTTAATCAATTCCCCTGCAGCTTCGGCTTCTTCGTTTATGAAGCTCTCATCAACTGTCGGCCAGGCCTGTGTATGGACGCTCTCATCACTAAACCTGGAGTACAGTTCTTCTGCAAAGAAGGGTATAAAGGGAGCGAGCAGAAGCGAGAGAGTTTTCATTGTCCTGTAGAGCACATACTGGGCTGCTCTTCTGCCTTCAAGGTCATCGCCATAAAGCCTGCCTTTTACAAGTTCCAGATAGTTATCAGCAAGAACTTCCCAGGCAAAACCTCGTATGGCTTTGAAAGTGGAATCAAACTGGTACCTATCAAGCTCCTTTGTTGCAGTGTCTATAAGCCTGTTAAGTTTACTCAGCAGCCACCTGTCAATTATAAGGAGAGAGTCAGTCTGGAATTTATCAGCATTTTCCTGGCCGAAGCCCTTCAGGTGAGACATTGAAAAACGATAGATACTCCACATCTTCTGAAGGAAACGAGAAGCTGAAACCACATCTTTCCAGCGGAACATTACATCCGAACCTGCGGAGCCACCAACTGCACCCCACTGCCTGAAAGCATCGGCGCTGTACTGTGTGGTTACTTCCTCAGGAGAGATAACATTTCCAAGAGACTTGCTCATCTTATGTCCGTCAGGCCCGAGTACCATACCATTAATGACTATAGAATCCCAGGGTTTCTTGCCTTCAAGAGCCAGGCTCCGCAAGATTGTGTAAAAGGCCCAGGTTCTTATGATATCATGTCCCTGTGGACGGATCTGTGCAGGCAGGCGGAGGTCATGCTCACTTTCCCAGCCAGTAACATGTAAAGCCGTGATAGAGGAATCCATCCACGTGTCCAGCACATCGGTCTCAGGCTCAAACTCGGTTGAGCCGCAGGCGCAGGCTTTCTTTGGGGCAACCTCATTCGGGTCAATAGGAAGCCAGCTCTCTTCTGCAACCATAACTTCCCCGCATTTCTTGCAGTACCAGATAGGAATTGGAGTTGCAAAGACCCTCTGCCTGGAGATGCACCAATCCCATTCCATAGTGCCTGCCCAGTTCTGGAGCCTGACTTTCATGTACTCAGGATACCATTTGATCTCATCTGCAGCTTTCAGGATGCCGTCACTATCGATCTTTACGAACCATTGGGGCTCCGAAAGGATTTCAATCGGGGTATCACAGCGCCAGCAAAGCCCGACATTCTGTTCCAGAGGTTTCTGGTCATAGAGGAAACCTGCAGCCTTTAGGTCCGCAATGACGGCTTCCCTGCACTCGGCAATGCTCAGGCCTTCATACTTGCCTGCCGCTTTTGTCATCTTGCCCTGTTTGTCGACGGCTTTTATAAGGGGAAGTTCGTATTTCACCCACCAGCGTACATCCTGCTTATCTCCGAAAGTACAGATCATCACGGCACCTGTACCGAATTCAGGTTCAACGTCCTCATCAGCAATCAGAGTCACTTTCTGACCAAAGAGGGGTACTGTTATTTCCTGGCCGACATACTGGCTGTAACGCTTGTCTTCAGGGTTTACTGCAACTGCAACACAGGCTGCCATAAGTTCAGGCCTGGTGGTTGCAATGTCTACCTTATCGAAATGGACGAAGTTAAGCTTTGTTTGCCTTGTTTCATACTCGACTTCTGCAAAAGCAATAGCGGTTTCACAGCGGGGACACCAGTTGACAGGATGTTCCTCGTGATAGATGTAATCATTATTATACATCCTGACAAAAGATTTCTGCGTTTTTACAAAGTATGAAGGCTCCATGGTAACGAACTCGTTACTCCAGTCCACAGAAAAGCCCAGACGCAGCATTGTTTTGCGCATTTTGTCGATGTTTCCTGCAGTCAGTTCCCTGCACATTTTGCGAAACTCAGCACGTGGAACCTGGTTTTTCGTTATTCCATGAATTTCTTCAACCTTGACTTCGGTTGGCAGACCGTGACAGTCCCAGCCCTGTGGGAACATTACATTGTACCCTCGCATACGTTTGTATCGGGCAACAAAGTCGATGTAGCACCAGTTGAGTGCATTTCCGATATGGAAATTACCTGTAGGATAAGGAGGTGGGGTGTCGATAATATATTGGGGACGGGGGTCTTCTCCCCAGTTGAAATGGTACATGGAGAGGTTCCACTTCTCCATCCATTTTTCCTCAACCTCACTTGCATTATATTCTTTTGGAATTTCTGATTCTGTCATAAAGACACTCCATGATTGGGAAATAGTGTAAGAATTCTTGGGGTTTAGAATGCTTGCGATTATTTAAATATATCTGGTTTTAGACAACGTGAAAATTCTTACTGTTTTATATCTGTAAGGAATACAAATTTTACTTTATTGATTGCATTTTTTATCCGGAATCTCTGAAGAAAAGAAACTGTTTTATAATGAACAAGTTCAAAATTATTATCCTTTATTTATACCATTAATATTACGCTTTTACTGGTGTTCTTGTGTGACAATATTTACAAAAAATATATCTAAAGATAACTGACTTAATAATAGAAGCCCATGAGAAAACTGCAGGAAATAGTCTTAATTTGATAAAAAATCTATAAAATTGTTTTTTAGGCATTCGTCAGACTAAAAGCACTTCACAGGGTTCAAGCTCGAGACCGTCAAGAGACATCTTGAAGAGCCGGGTATCAGGTTTCTTTATACAGGGGTCCGAAGACATAATTGTTAAATTAAAGCGATCATAAAGGCTCAGAAATCGCAGTTCTTGTTCCGTAAAAACTCTCTGGGCATTGGAGACGATGCACTTTGGGATATTACTGTATTTTTCAAGCAGTTACAGGCTCTGGGGATAAGTCTCAAGTTTTATAGACGCGGTCCTGAAAATATTGGCGGTTTCAATTCCAAGCCAATACGGATCGATTTCTTTAAAGGCATTTTCGGCACAGATTTCTGCAAAAATTTACTCTATGCGGATATCAGGGTGCTGCTGGCCTGAGTTTCCAAGCCTGTTTATTACTTTCTTATACTGCTCCCTGAGCCTGTCAGGTTCTATCCTCACTCCCTAGTACAGTAACCATTGACTTACCCTTTCGTTTGTCTCCCGACTTCCCTCATCAGTTTTGATGTCTAGGGTTTTATGGCAGTCAAAGATTAAGCCTTTAATTTTTCTTTGGAGCATAAGGGATTTTCCTATTCAGTTTCAGGTTTAAGTTTCAGGTTTACTAATGGATTTTCTACGGGATTTTCTACGTTGTTCTCCAATTGAATTGTATTATTTTTCAAGTGTATAATTATTTTGTAAATACCCATATTAGGAATGACTATCAGTATATAGATTTTTACTTCTACATATAAATTTTGTAATATCGGTTTGGAGCTAAAAAACTGAGAATAATAGATTTAACCTTAACTTGGCGACTTAATAATCATCATGAAAATCATACAAGTAGAAAAATCCATTCATAAAGAATTCTATTTATATAGTATAGATCTACTTGAAATTTTTTCCGAGTGGAGTAACTAACCGATAACTTTACAAAATTAAAATAGAAATTATTTTTAAATAGAACTCTAATTTAAGAGCCTCTCCTGAATGGAGGTTTAATTTTGCGCGAAATAGAAACCGATAGAGTAATGATTAGAAAATTTACACCCGCAGATTGGAAAGACTTGTATGATTATCTGTCTGATGCATCAGTTGTGAAATTTGAACCTTATGATACTTTTACTGAAGCGCAATGCAAATTAGAAGCAATAAAAAGGTCAAATCAAGAATCTTTTTTGGCAGTTTGCTTGAAAAATACTGATAAATTGATAGGAAATATTTATATTGAGCAACAATACCCAAAAAAATATTCTACATGGGAGCTCGGATATGTCTTTAACTCTAGATATCAAGGATATGGATATGCGACCGAAAGTTGTAAAGCAGTTTTAAATTACGCATTTAAAAATCTACAAGCCAGGAGAGTCATTGCCATGTGCAATCCTCAAAACAAAGCATCATGGAAACTGCTGGAAAGATTACATTTTCGAAAAGAAGGCCACTTGCTCAAAAACATATATTTTAAGTCTGATGAACAAGGAAACCCGATTTGGCAAGATACTTATGAGTATGCAATATTATTTGAAGAATGGCTATCCTAAACTACAAAGGCATAACTCTGCTTTTGGTATGTAAGCAGATCAATATAATTAATCCATATTTAATTATTTAGTTCTCCATGCAATATGTAATAGCTGGAATTTTCAAACAACTTGAAGCTGACAAATTGATCGATGGAAAATTTCCACTAGATAAAGAAGTTCCACTCAACGAAAATCTTAAACTCGATGAAAACTTCCATTCAATGATGAACGTCCTAAACAATGAAATCGCAATGTTGCTCTTTGCCTGCCAGTTAAAGTTCGATCGTGTCAGACCGGGGATCGGTAATTGATCTCAGTTCGGAACCTATGAGATTTACCGCAAGAACAAACAGCATTATCATGCCTCCTGAAGATAAAGCCATCATAGGTGCAGTCTGAAGGTATACAAGTCCATCTTTCAGGATTGTTCCCAATTCCGGGGTAGGAGGCTGAACCCCAAGCCCTAGAAATCCAAGCCCTGAAATTGAAATAATCTTCGATCCCAATCCAAGCGTTGCAATCTCAATAATAGGTCCAAAACTGTTGGGAAGAATATGGCGGAAAAGAATGTACTTGTCAGACGCTCCAATTGCCCTGGCTGCCTCGACGAACCCGCTGTTTTTCAGCGAAAGAGTGGACCCCCGGATTAACCGTGCATACTTTGCCCAGCCAGGAATGGAAAGTGATAAAATAATTCCTGCAGGACTTGGGCCTACAACTCCTACAATCGCAATTGAAAGAACTATACTGGGGAAAGCAAGAAAGATATCTGCCAATCGCATCAAGAAAGCATCACATCTGCTGAAATAACCTGCATACATTCCTATTATAATTCCTGCAGGCACGATAATTAGAGTTGAAACGATTGCAATGAAGAACGAAGTCTGTGCACCATATAATATACGGCTGAAAATACACCTTCCAAACTGGTCTGTCCCAAGAGGAAAAGATGCTGATGGAGGAGATAACCTTTCTTCAAGATGCATCTCTGCAGGGTTATGTGGAGAAATCACCGGAGCCATTACAGCCATCATTGAGATAAAAATGAACAGCAGAACTCCTATTGTAAGCGTTAGATTGCTCCGTAAAACTCCCCATACTCTTTTCACTTCGAGAACTGCCAGTTTTTCGCCAAAATATGAGTGTTCCATAAATACTCTTCCTATTATTCTCCCTGAGCCCTGACTGATGGGTCGAGATAAAGCTGGACGAGATCGACGAAGAGATTAATAAGCACTACAATCATCGCAAAGGTAAGCATACATCCCTGCATCACCATGATGTCCATCGAAGAAACAGAGTTAACAAGAAGCCTCCCAAGTCCTGGAAGTGCAAAAACACTTTCAATGGTAACTGCCCCTCCGAAAATCCATCCGAACTGGGTACCCGTATATATAATGACAGGGAGCAATGCATTCTTTAGAGCATGTCGTTGAATAATTTTTCTACGGCTGAGTCCTTTTGCACGTGCTGTCCTCATATAATCCTGCTCAAGCGTTTCAATCATACTTGTCCTCATGATACGCATTGTAATTGCAATAAGGCCAACCGAGAGAGTCAGGGATGGAAGAATGAAGTACTCTATTCCTCCTGTTCCTGCAATCGGAAAGATATCCAGATAGATGCCTCCTGCGAGCATAAAAACTATAGCAACAAAATATTCAGGGCTCGAGAGGCAAACTATTGAAGTAAGCCTGCAAATGTGGTCTACAAACCCGTTCTGTCTCAGAGCTGCTGCAATTCCAAGCGGAATAGCTATGATAGCCGAGAATAGCATTGAAATAGAGGCTAGACAAAAAGTCGTGGGCAGAGCACGTATTATCTCTTCAAGAGTACTCCTTTTTGTCTGATAGGAATATCCAAGATCTCCATGCACAACCCTTGAAATCCATTTTAGATAGCTGACATGCCATGGATCGTCAAGCCCCATTTCTTCATGAAGTCTGGCTACTGCCTCTTTAGGTGGGCTTTCGGTACCAAGAGTAGCCCTGAGCGTAATTTCAGCTGGATCTCCTGGAGAAAGGGAAATCACTGCAAAAGTGATGAGAGATATCCCTACCATGACCTGTATCATTTGAAATAGACGGTTCAGTATAATTCTACGTATCATTCTTACTCAAACTCTTATAAATGAAATAGTGTGGGTAGAATACCCACATCAGGCAATTGAAACATTCTGAAGGTCGAAAGAATACTCTGTAGGGTGAAGACTGTATCCTTTTATGTTCGAAGTTGTGACATCGATATTAACATAATAGTTAAGATACGCAACAGGCGCTTCTTCGACAACAATTTCCTGAACTTCATCATAGAGTTTCTTTCTGACATCTTCATCGGAAGTGGTTCTGGCCTGTTCAATTAGCTTATCTACAGTATCATTGTGCCAGCGATATGCTCCCCACCCGTCGCCTGAAGTACCGTTTGAGTGATAGTCCGTCATCATTATCTCATCAGGATCAGGTACGAAAAGTAATCCTCTTCCTACGAGGTACATATCAAAATTCCCTTTATTCCTCTGGGCATTTGCGGCATCGGTATTGAGAACCTTAAGTTCTGTCTTTATGCCTACTTTTTCAAGCTGCTGCTGGATCACCTCAGCGATCGGCGGCAGTTCTGCTCTTTCAGGATAAGTGACTAATGTAATTTTTAAAGGTTTGCCGTTTTTATCAAGAATTCCATCCCCATCCGAATCAGTCCATCCTGCTTCATTAAGGAGTTTTTTTGCTTTTTCCGTGTCATAAGTATAAGGAGCAATATCCTTGTTTGCCCAGTAAAACTGAGGAGGAAAAAGTCCTGCTGCTGTGGTTCCGTATCCGTAAAGGACAGAATTCACTATTGATTCTCTATCCATAGCGTAATTAATAGCCTGACGTACCTTTTTATCGTTGAAGGGCTCCTTTTCCGTATTGAAAGCAATCATCCTTACACGAGCAATCGGCTGCTCAAGGACTGTATAATCAGCCTTTTCTGTATATTTATCAGCAACATCGGGCGAAAGAATCATTGCTACCTGAATGTCCTTACTGTCGAGGAGCATCTTTCTTGTAAGTTCTTCAGGAATTACCCGATATACCACCTTATCAACTGAAGCAACATGTCCCCAGTAATCCGGACTCTTGACGACAACAATTTCTTCTTCCGGTTTCCAGGACTCAAAGATAAAAGGCCCCGTGCCGATAGGTTTTGTCACGTTTCCGCTTGCATCATAAGACCCGGGAGCTAGGGCAACACTTTCTCCTTTGGAAAGATAGGCAGGAAGTGCAGGGAAAGTTGAATTGAGGTTGATCACTAATGTCAGGTTATCGGGAGCTTCAATCGACGTTACAGGAATTTTTTCGAATGTTGATGCCGACTGGATAAAGGATCTTTCGAGAGATTTGTTCATAATCTCGGCTGTGAAAGGTGTCCCATCATGGAATAGGACTCCCTCTCTCAATTTGAATGTCCATTTTTTTCCATCGCTGGAAACTTCCCATGATTTTGCAAGATTTGGGATAATCTTTCCTTCATAATCAACTCCTACAAGAGTCTCTGCGTATCCTAGCCTCTGAGGCATATAACCCGATAGGTGCGGATCAATAGAGGTGGGACTCCATTGACCTGAGATGTATAATGTTTGAGATGTTTGATTTTCTTCTTTTTGTTCTTTGTCTGTACAACCTGCTCCCAGGACAACGAGAGCCAGCAAAATAAATAGAATTCCCTCTTTTCTTTTCATGTTTGCCAATCACATCCGATACTGTTACATATCAACATTAAACTCTACAAAAATCACGTGAACTGGAAGTTTTAGAGTAATCATCTTAAGTTTGGGTAACCTGTTGTGATAATTCAGAACGATTTGTTGGGACAATCCGGGAAAACTGTTAAGACAATCCGGGAAAACTGTTAAGACAATCCGGGAAAACTGTTAAGACAATCCAGGAGAACTTGTTAAGACAATCCAGGATTTATTTGAGTAAACACCTGGCATGTGGTTGTATCGCTAAAATCCATCAGGAGATATCGAGAGAATGTAGATTATCAAGCAGATGAAAAGTTATCAAGCAGATGAAAAGTTATCAAGCAGATGAAAAGTTATCAAGCAGATGAAAAGTTATCAAGCAGATGAAAAGTTATGGCAACGCACCCGTCTATCTTCGTATTCCATCATTTCAGGGCTGTGCAGGCATTTTTCGGTCTTTTTCGGGCAGAATTGATAATATACGCATGAACCTGGAATCTTCTTCCCTTGAGGTTCCGATGGTTGTAAGGAGCCGGAATCCGAGATTGATGTTATTCTACGAGTAAATGGATGGTAGGGCCTATCCAGAACACCTCGTCCTTCTTCTACGATCTGCCCGGCAAACATTACAGCTGTCCGGTCTCCAATAGCGTGTGCAAGTCCCTGGTCGTGAGTAATGAAGAGAAGGGCACATCTGAGGTCTTTCTGAAGTGTTTTCAGGAGATGTATAATAGATGCCTGGGTGGACACGTCAAGCATTGAAGTCGGTTCATCACATATGAGAAAGGCAGGTTCAAGCGCGATAGCACGAGCAATAACAGCACGCTGCAGTTCTCCACCGCTGAGTTGATGTGGATATCGGGCTGCCTGCTCAGGTTCAAGCCCAACAAGCCCAATAAGTCTTTTCAGCTCTTCTTCAATCTGCCTTCCGCGTAACAAATCAGGATGTATGCGAAAAGGTTCACAGATTGAGTAAGCTATCTTCCACCTGGGGTTCAGGGAGCTTTCAGGCTGTTGTGGCTCAATCTGAATTTTTTTCCGGATAGAGTGGAGTTCTTTTCCCTTCAGCCCTTTAAGAGCCTGGCCCTCAAAGAATATCTCTCCCCGTGTTGGAGGAATAAGCAAGAGAAGCAATCTTGAGAGAGTAGACTTTCCACATCCGCTCTCTCCTACAAGAGTGAGAGTTTCTCCAGCTTCGATCCTGATATTTACATTGTCAACAGCAATGATCCGGTTTTTTCCCGTAGAGTCGGGAGAGAATATCTTTGTCAGGTCTCTTCCTTCAATCATGCAACTTTCTCCCTTCTATCATACAACCAGCATCTGACAGCCGATCCGTCCGGAAAAGGGATGAGCGGAGGCTCAATCCTGCACCTTTCTATCGCAAATGTGCATCGAACCCTGAACCTACACCCTCCATCGTTTTCTTCTGAATCTTCTGTTCCGGATGGTATGGGGTGAAGACCGTTCTCAGGGAGCGAACGAAGTAGTCCCCTAGAATAGGGGTGCAGTGGCCCATCAAAAAACTCCTGCCTCCCTCTTATTTCCACTATCCTTCCGGAATACATAACTGCAATCCTGTCCGCAAAATTTTGGACAAAAGGCAGATCATGTGTGATGATAATCAGAGTAATTCCTTCCTCACGTAAAACCCGAAGAAGGTAGGTGATAGCCTGCTTATTCATTATGTCTATACCCTTTGTAGGCTCGTCTGCAACAAGTACTTCCGGATGGCCTGAAATTCCCATCGCAACAAGTGAGCGTTGAAGCATTCCACCACTGAATGAATAAGGATAGGAATCTATTCTTTCCTCTGGGGGAATTATTCTTACGAATTGAAGAAGTTCAAGAACCTTCTTTCTAATTTTAGTTTTGTTCTTTTCTATATGGAGAGAGATTGGTTCTCCTATCTGGTTTCCCACAGTCATCGAAGGATTCATTGCTCCTGTAGGGTTTTGAGGAACCCATGCAATCTTTCTGCCACGGATCATTTCAAGTTCATTTTCAGAAAGAGTTAAAAGATTATTCCCATGATATCGTATTACACCGTTTACAGTGCAGTTCGCAGGCAAGAGCCCCAGTAGCGCCAGTCCCAGTACAGATTTTCCGCTACCGCTTTCCCCTATAATTGCAAGTGTCTCGGACTGTTCGATGTTAATATCAACCCCATCAACCGCCCTGATAACGGTGCTTGAAACGGGAAAATGTACATACAGCTGTTGAACGTCAAGAATCATGGTTATCTTGCTACATCGCATATTTTAGGTCATAACAATTACAGGGTGTATGTTGTTACTATTTATATTCTTTTTCATATATTTCGCCATAATAAAGAAATAAATTATTATATCTTAACACTAATACCTGGATAATTAGAATTTTAGAAGGAATAGTATGATTACACAAATTGATTGGGAGACAGCCTGGGCTGCAGGTATTAATGAAATGAATAGGCTTTCTACCACAAATTATTGGAATCAAAGAGCAGAAGATTATTCTGATATGGTACTGGCAAGTGATTGTAATCATGGACGTAATATCCTCAACCTTTTTGAAAAGGAAGGGTTACTGCGGAGGAATTGGCATGTTTTAGATATAGCGTCCGGTCCTGGTGCAATAACGATCCCGTTTGCAGAAAAAGTGTGCAGGGTGACAGCTGTAGAGCCTGCTGAGAGGATGGCAGCAGCATTGATGTCATATGCGCAGAATAGAGGGCTTTCCAATATAGAGATAATCCCTAAGACCTGGCAGGAAGTGGATGAGGCAGTTTATTTAAAAAACTATGATCTGGTTATCTGCTGCCATGCACTCTGGCAATTTTCGGATATTCTTTCGCAGGTCCGGCGGATGGAGGCAGTGTCCAGAGGGTACTGTTGCCTTGCTCATGGGTTTGAGGCTCCTTCAGAAAGCCGAGAACTAACGGAGGATCTAGGGATCGATGGTGGTGAATTTGATCAGTTCATCACAGTGTTCAATCTTCTCAATGATTCTGGAGCATGTCCAAACGTTGATGCGATCGATTACACACTTACGAGGTCGGTTACCTCAGCAATTACTTCGGTTGAGAAACTTGTAGAGAAATATCGACCTCTTAACTACAGGGATAGTGAAATGATTCAGAAACACGTTCAAAATCATGCAAAAGAGGGCATGTATAAGGTTAGCGGCAGGATGGGAGTACTATGGTGGAAGGTAGCATGACTTCCGACTCTCTTACAGCCCCTATAGACTGGGTCAGATACTGGGAAGACAGTTATGATGCCAGGTCAAAGATTATGTTCAGAGACTATGAGCTCGATGACTGGAATGAAAGGGCAGAGGACTACTCGGAATCCAGACGGACAAATAATTACGAGTTCGGAGAATCAGTATACTCTACTCTTGCCCTCCATGGAATTGTTTCTCCTCACTCCAGGGTCCTTGAAGTTGGTGCAGGTCCGGGAACATTTGTAATACCCTTTGCAAGGAAGGTTGACCATGTAACTGCTGTTGAACCTGCCGAGGGAATGAGACGCATGATCTCTCAAAATGCTTTGGAAGCCGGAGTGAGTAACTATGATATTATTCCGAAAATCTGGCAGGATATCAACATTGAAAATTTCAGGGAGCGGTATGACCTTACTATCACCTCAACCGTCATATGGATGTTTCGTGACATTATGACTCAGATAAGCCGGATGGAAGAGGCAACACAGGGATATTGCTGTGTGGTTGGTGGAGTTGGCACAGGGCAAACATTTGAAGCCGAACTCTGGAAGAAGATCATGGGCAATACACCTTATCCTCAGTACCCTGAATACCCTTTGATCTATAATTTACTTTACACGTGCGGAAGAATTCCTCATGTAAGGCTTATCAATTATACAAGTAAGAGAACACCTGAGAACATGCTCAGGATGTACAGGGTTTTCTACTCAATCTATACGGAGGTCACACCTGAGGTTGAGGAGATTATTCGAGAGGCGTTGTACAGTGACTCTGGAGAAGAACCATGTGTCAGAAAATATCGATCGGCTGTGGTCTGGTGGAATCCGGCTGTTCGAAGAAAAGAATTAAAAGGTATTGCCTGAAATTTCGGACATATTGAATAAAAGTACGCATGAAGAAAAAGAAGAAAAAGAAGAAAAAGAAGAAAAACGAATAAACATAAATAATTGGGATAAACACTGAGTGGATCTTCTCCCAAATATTTTTTGAAGAATTTTTTGAAGATAGGAAGTTTATGGAATCAATCTGTCGATCCGAATTGCTTCCAGGCTTCTTCAATATGCATTGTGCGCATTCCCAGCTTTTTTGCAGGCTCTAGATCATTTTCGTTAGAGTCTCCTATTGACATGACACATTTGGGTTCGAGTTCAAGGCCCATTCTTTTGAGCGCAGTCATAAAAAGCCTTAGATCAGGTTTTTTATACCCTAAATCCGACGAGAAGATAACAAAATCAAAATAGTCGTGGAGCCCGAGAAACCTGAGTTCCAGTTCAGAAAAAACTCTTTGCCCGTTGGAGATTACACACTTGGGAATGTTTATGCAATGTTCAATCATTTTGATGCTCTGAGGGAAAGCCCGGAGTTTCCGTATAGAAACTGCCCGAAAGACCCTTGAGGCTTCTACTCCAAGGCCGTTTTCATCAATATTCCAGATCGAATTTTCCTTACAGATCTCTGCAAAGATTTCCTCTACCTTGATTTCGGGGTACACTTCCCTGGAATTCTCCATTTTCTGCCTGACCTTAAACATATAAGTATCCCATAGCTTTTCGGGCTCGATTTTCACTCCCTCATAAGCAAGCCATGCGCTCAGTACTTTATATGTCTCCAGGCTATGCTCTTCAGTATGAATGTCAATGAGGGTCTCATAGCAGTCAAAAATAACCCCTTTTATATGGCAGCTCTCAAATGCCTCCTCCCCTTTTGCAAGAGAATGACTAAGAAATGTAACTTCATCCTTGCCTACATCAGGCCTGTGATTCTCCGATATGCTCTTTCCTCCCATATCCCTTTTCAAGCTTCAACTTCGGATTTTGCCATAATTAACTGCCTTAAAGCACTCAAGTTGCTTCTCTGACAAGATAATTTCTCATGCTTTATCTGTAATTAATTGCCTTTAAACATTCACGTGCTTCTCTAATGAGATAATTTCTATAGTCGCCCTGGTGAAGCCTTGCCGAACGGAGAAGTCCTATACTCATAAAAAAAGGTAGAGCTCTGGTAATATAGTAAAAGTCTTTTTCATCGATGCTGTATTCCCATAGGAAATTTCCTATATACGGTTCAGCTTTCTCCCCTCCTCCCATATGCAGCTCGAACTCGTTTTTAAGTTCTGCGGCTAGAATTCCGAGATCCCTGACAGGATTGGCCTCGAACCAGGAACTTTCAAAATCGAGGGCATATGGTTTACCTTTGCAAAAGATGTAGTTTGAGGGATTAACATCCCTATGGATCATGCAGCCGTATTCCCTGTTAAGCAGGGAACTATACCACCATTCTCCAAGTAACCTATTGAATGTCTCTCTAGTGTTGTGGTCCAGTTTCAGATGACCCAGAACATCATGATAATTTCTGAATTCATTTTCCTTATTGTAGAAAGATTTTGTGTTTTCATGCAACTGTCTGAGCATGTGCGCAACTGCAGAAAGCCTCGCATCTAGGTTTTCTTCGTGCCTTATGTACCAGCCCAGAGATTTTCCAGGTATATGTTCCGTTACAAGGACACAGTTGAACTTCTTATTGATTGCAAGAGGTTTTGCAACATTTATTACAGAAGCAGCTTTTTTAAGATTCCGATATTCGTTCATCATTCCTTTAGAAGGGTTGTAGTCTTTCAACTGACCAGTAGGTTCTGCAAAAAACTTTGCCATAACGCTGAAGTGTTCACCTTTGAACTGGTACCTGCAAACCGTATGGGAGGAATTGTATTTAAAAACATTAACAGAGCAGCTTTTATTCCGTAGCCTATCTCCAACAACTTCTTTAACAAGCCAGTCCCTAAAAGGGTCACCAGGGTTTAAAGTATTAACATGGCGAGATGCCAACTCAAATTACCCCCACTTTTTCAGAAATACTTCCACATTTGTGTTTTTCCCGCAGTATACTCTTATCTCCAAGTACATTTTTATAGTGTAGATGTCAGTTTTGTTTGTTGATTTTGCAGTACTGGCAAAAGTATACTGTATTTGGATAAACAGTATACTATATTTAGATAAACAGTATACTATATTTGGACAAACAGTATACTATATTTTGGATAAACAATATACTATATTTGGATAAACAGTATACCATAGTTTCGATATATTATATTGTTATTGGTGTTTAACTGTAAGGAGCTTATTCCTCTCTCTCAAGCTAAGGCTCGCAGGACATCGGCCATATTATTATTGCACTTCGAATACACAAACACTGCTGCATATGGCGGTTATTGCCATGAAAGTTGAAATAATTCTGGATAATAAAAAACAATTTCTTGATTTACTGCTTTTAGCAGACGAACAAGAAGATATGATTGACAAATATTTAGATCGCGGGGATATGTTTGCTCTGTATGATGGCGATTTGAAAAGTCTCTGTGTAGTAACACGCGAAGATGATGGTATCTACGAATTGAAAAACATAGCAACTTATGAAAAGTATCAGGGACAGGGTTACGGCAGGCAACTTGTAAAATTCATCTTTGAATATTATAAAGGCAAATGCAAAACCATGCTTGTTGGTACGGGAGATAGTCCTCTTACTATCCAGTTTTATAAAAATTGCGGATTTGTTATGTCACATTATATTAGGAATTTTTTTATTGACAACTATGACCATCCAATTTTCGAATGTGGTAAACAACTTATCGATCAGGTTTATTTAAAGAAGGATTTCCCATAGTTTTGAGGATAATAGAAAGAATTGGGCATGAAGCTAACTTTTTTCTTTGAATATTTGTTTTTGTTGTTCCGTCGTTTATAACAAACAGGCAAAAATATCTTCTCTGCCATGAGTATATCAGACTTTTAAATCAAAAAATGAGGAATAAGCGAATCAGTTTTGTATGTTTGTTTACTCCCCTTTAACTGCTTTCTATTTTATTTCTTGAAAGTACGCATTTGAGATAAATAAGTGACTATTTATAAAAAGAAAAAACTAAAATTTTGACTGAACAAACGACAATATCAAGCTTTAATTTCACAGAGCTGTTAGCGTGATTGAACTCTATAATGAAATCCCTGATTCTTGTAAATGGCAAATCGTCAAACCGATTAATAAGGGATGGTCAAACGATCAGAAGTATTATATCCGAAGTACAGATGGAAGAGAATTATTACTAAGAATAGCGGACATCTCTCAGTATGAGAATAAGAAACGAGATTTTGAAGCAGTAAAGCGGCTTGATGACATTAACATTGACATTTTAATTTCGCGTCCCATTAGTTTCGGAGTTTGCAATAATGGTCAATCCGTCTATTCATTACTAACCTGGATTGCAGGGAAGGATGCAGAACATATCCTTCCAGAGCTGAGCAGCAAAGAGCAGTATAAGCTTGGTGTGAAAGCTGGAGAAATATTAAGAATTATGCATCAGGTTCCTGCGGTAGAAAGTCAGATCTCATGGTCGGATCGTTTCAATAAAAAAATAAATAGAAATATCGCAGATTATGAAGCTTGTGGGATTTGCTTTGAGGGAGCAGATAAAATAATTGAATATATCGAACAAAATAGATGTTTATTGGAAAATCGCCCTCAATCCTTCCAACACGGAGACTATCATGCCGGAAATATGATTATTACAAAGTCCGGAGAGTTAGGAATCATTGATTTTAACAGGCTTGATTACGGTGACCCCTGGGAAGAATTCAACCGCATTACCTGGTGTGCAGATATAAGTACCTTCTTTGCATCAGGACGCATAAACGGCTATTTTCATCATGAAGTGCCAGTTTTATTTTTCAAATTAATGGCTTTATATATTGCGAGCAACCAGCTTTCATCAATTCCCTGGGCAATTAAATTCGGAAATAAAGAAATCAGCACAATGCTCAGGCAAGCTAAAAATGTTCTGGAATGGTATGATGGGTTTGAAACGTGCGTTCCAAAATGGTACATTTCCAACCCTGTTAAATAAGTAATCATAAAAGTTATAACTCGAAGGAAAAAAGCCAGTGGTGACAGGCTTATGGAAGAAAATCTAAAAAATAGTTGTTTGGGAAGTTAAGAAAAAAATAGAAATTAGATAAACCGGAATTGGATAAACCGGAATTAAATAAAGCCTGAAATTTCAGACTTCATAATACCCAATTTCCTCCTTTGTAAGGTAACATGCAGGGTCATCTGCCCAAACATTCCCGTATACGGCTTCGGCCCGTACCCTGAAGTTCCCATTGCAAACATCGAGCCAATTACATCTGGCACATCTGTCCCCATTAGCTTTTATCAGGGGTTTTCGGTTTTTAAGTCCTGCCATGAGTTTATCACTCAGGTCAGTCCAGATTTCACTGAATGGGCGCTCCCGTATATTCCCAAAGGAGTAATGCCTCCAGAACTGGTCGGCATGTACCGCACCGTCCCAGGATACACATCCTATACCTATTCCTGAAGAGTTACCCTGGTTCATGGAAAGAAGTTCAAATACTTCGGCAGCCCTTTCAGGATTTTCTTTGAGGAGCTTCATATAAAGGTAGGGGCCGTCACAATGGTTGTCCACGGTCAGGACCTCAGCAGGAAAACCTTTTTCGTGAAGTTTTCTTGTCCTCTCGAGTATCAGGTCGACAGCCTGCCTGGATTCCTCAAGGGAAAGATCTTCTTTTACCATTTTTGAGCCCCGACCTGCATAAACCAGATGATAGAAACATATTCTCGGAATATTTTCTTCTTCAAGCAGATCAAAAATTGCAGGAATATCCCTGACATTTTGCTTGTTAACTGTAAAACGCAAGCCCACCTTTATGCCTTCTTCCTGGCAATTGTGAAGCCCTCTTAGAGCTGCATCGAATGCTCCTTTCACGCCCCTGAACTTATCATTAGTTTGTCTTATCCCGTCAAGCGAAACTCCTACGTAAGAGAGGCCGACTTCCTTTAGTTTTTTTGCCATATCTCGGTCTATGAGCGTCCCGTTTGTAGAAATCACAGCCCTCATTCCCTTCTCACGGGCATAAGCCGCAAGCTCAGGCAGGTCTTTTCTCAAGGTTGGCTCCCCTCCGGAAAAAAGGATTACCGGACTTCCGAAACTTGCAAGGTCATCGATAAGAGCTTTACCTTCTTCAGTAGAAAGCTCGTTTTCAAATTCTATGTCCTTTGCCTGGGCATAACAGTGGACACATTTCAGGTTGCAGCGGCGGGTCATATTCCAGACCACAACTGGCTTTTTATCTTTTGAAAACTGCAGCAAGTGAGAAGGAAGCTTTTTTGATTCCCTTCCATAGCGGAGGGCATCTGAGGGTTCCACGGTTCCGCAGTAAAGTTTTGAAATGCCTATCATGTCGATCCTTCAAAATCTCAAAGCTGGTTCTTTATAGCCTTTAACAGTGCTTCAAAAGTGAACTCATCGGGAATCACGTTTGCATTGACTCCATATTTCTTCAGAGTATTTCCTGTAGGCGTTCCTATAGCTCCTACCACAGCCCTGCTAAGAGACTCTTTTATAGTTTCCTCTGCTCCCAGCCCTTTCGCATGCTTCATAAAGCCTTTAACCATCATCGAACTTGTAAAAGCAAAAGCGTTCACTTCTCCTGCGAGCGTGCGCTTTATCAATTCTTTCTGGATCGCTCCTTCAGGAATACTGAGAGTGTACACGTGGGTCTCATAAACCGTAGCTCCGCACTTTTCAAGCCCTTCTATTAAGACCTTAGCCCCAAAAGCGCTTCTGGCAAGATCTACTTTCTTTCCTTTTACCTCAGAGCAAAGAGCTTTTACAATTCCTTCCGAACTGTAGTCCCCTGGAAGGAAAGATTTGTCAATTCCTATTTTTATAAGTTCTTTTTCCGTATTAGGTCCGATTGCA
This sequence comes from Methanosarcina spelaei, assembly GCF_002287235.1. Classification (GTDB taxonomy): domain Archaea; phylum Halobacteriota; class Methanosarcinia; order Methanosarcinales; family Methanosarcinaceae; genus Methanosarcina; species Methanosarcina spelaei. The sequence goes on along the minus strand of NZ_LMVP01000479.1, from coordinate 7,725 downwards.
ATTACCCTGATCTTTTTAAGCGCTGTGATAAAATCTTTCTTTTCAGTCTCAGAAAGCTTGTCCAGAGTAAAACTTATTCCGTTTGCACTGGTAAAAACTACATAATCCGAAGCTCCTGCAAGAACTCTTTGTATGAAGGGCTCAAACCCTTCGTCTTTTATGCCTTCAAGCCGGATCATTGGGACGTATAAAGGCTCAAAACCATAATCTTGCGCAAGGGCTTCTGATTTTTCCCTGTAGCCTTCCGGCCTCATAATTGCGAGGACAGGTCTATTTTCTTCTGTCATATTACCTTCTCCTGTTATATCCAGGTCTTTTCGTGCCAGGTTAAAAGTCAGCTCCTGTCCGCTGTTCCCTGAGAATCTCATGAAGGCGTACAACATCCCCTACAACAGTAATAGCTGGCGCCTTTACTTTTCTTTCTTCTGCCAGGCTGGCGATATTTGTAAGAGTCCCTACAGTTACTCTCTGATCGGCTCTGGTCCCTCTCTCAATAACTGCAACAGGAGTATCCGGGGCTTTGCCGTGCTTTATTAACTCCTCTGCGTTCCGGCCGAGCATTTTCACACCCATAAGGATTACAATTGTTCCTTCGAATTTTGCCAGAACTTCCCAGTCAAGTCCGCTCTCCGGCTTTGTGGGGTCCTCATGCCCGGTTATGAAAGTAACCATCGAAGTACTCTCCCTGTGAGTCACCGGAATTCCGGCATAAGCTGGCACTGCAATTGCGGAGGTAATCCCTGGCACAACCTCAAACTCAATGCCTTCTGCCACAAGTACCTCAGCCTCTTCGCCCCCTCTCCCAAAGACATAGGGATCGCCTCCTTTAAGCCTGACTACAGTCTTTCCTTCTTTTGCTTTTTGCACAAGTACCTCGTTAATCTCAGCCTGGGTCATAGTGTGATTGCCTGCGTATTTTCCAACATCGATCTTTTCCGCACTTGCTGGCATTGAGTCCAGAATAGATTTTCCAGGAAGCTGGTCATAAACAATTACTTCAGCACTGTCAATCAGACGGCGGGCTTTCAGGGTAAGAAGTTCTGGGTCTCCAGGGCCCGAACCTACAAGGTAAACTTTTCCGTAATTTCCTGACATATGATGACGGTTCCTTTTTTCCTTTATATTCCTGATAGATGATTTTTCTCTCTTCTCATGTTTTTCAGATTTTAACAGATAACTTCTATCCTGGCTGAGGAAGCCCGATTAATAATAAATTACTTTTCCGAGAAGAAAGTATGTCTCTAAAAGGAAGGTTTGATAGAAATGTAAATCTGTAGGGTTTAAAGGGCTTTTATAATAAATACTATCCCATCTTAACATAGTTTTATCTATGTAATTTGTATATATCGAACCTTATATATCTCTGTATGAGGCTCCGCTTCTGAAATTCCGTCGTTAAGACGGATAGCAATTAATAAATACCTCTTAAGTAGTTAGTGAGTTCGATATGCTTCGCATAATTTTTCTTGGTACTGGAGGCTCTCTGCCTACCCGCAACAGAAACCCTTCTGCAGTAATGGTCAATCGGGAAGGAGAGCTTATCCTATTCGACTGTGGAGAAGGAACCCAGCAGCAGATGATGCGGGCAAAGACAGGGATGATGAGCCTGTCCTCTATTTTTGTCAGTCATTTCCATGCGGACCATTTCCTTGGAATCCCTGGCTTGATCCAGACTATGTCTTTCATGGGAAGGAAAGAACCTCTTCTGATTTACGGTCCTGAGGGAACCAGGGAATTTACTGAGCTTTTTAAGGCTCTTGGCTATTTTAACCTTAAGTACGAAGTCCAGGGTGTCCAGTTGAAACCCGGAGATGTTGTGGAAAAAGGAGAATATGTGATCCGGGCTTTAAAAACCGAACACAGTATCTCAAGCCTCGGATATGCCCTTATAGAAAATCCCCGCCCAGGGCGTTTTAACAGGGAAAAGGCAATCGAACTGGGTATTCCTCCTGGCCCTCTTTTCGCAAAATTGCAAAAAGGAAATCCGGTAGAAGTCAATGGAAAGATCGTAAAACCTGAGAATGTAATGGGAGCTTTAAGGCCAGGGAGAACTATTGTATACAGTGGAGACACCAGGCCCTGTGAGCCCATTCTCGAAGCCAGCCGGGATGCAGATGTGCTGATACATGATGGCAGTTTTGCAGACGAGATGGCAGATTGGGCTGAAGAGTCCAAACATTCGACAGCAGGGGAAGTCGCCGTTCTTGCAAAGGAGGCAGGAGTCAGGAAGTTGATCCTTACTCATATAAGCTCTCGGTATACTGATGATGCTGAACCTCTCCTTAACGATTCGAAAAAAGTGTTTGAAAATGTGATTATAGCCGAAGACCTGATGGAAATTGAAATCCCGTACAGGTCGAAATAAGGCTTAACCATTTTTTATTCAAAAAAGTTATAGTTATAACAACGAAGGTATAATTATAACAACGAAGGTATAATTATAACAACGAAGGTATAGTTATAACAACGAAGGTATGGATTACTCTGTGAGAGTAACATAGTTAGAGTGACATAAGTTAAAGTGACATAGGTTAGAGCAATATAAAATAGAATATAATAATTCAAAGTGCTCCAAAAAAACTCTAAATAGTCTTTAGAGAAAATTAAGGCATTCTTAGGTTTTTATATCCAGAAATTTTAGCGAAAAGAAGCTATAGCAGATATAATCTGCATCGCAACAGAGTCAGAATAATTCAGACAAGAGTCCAATCCAGTTTTTTATTTTCGCCATCGTAAAGTGTGACACGCATGGTTTTGTCCTCGACTTCATAGACAGGCCTGATACCTAAATAAAGAGTGTCTCCATGATTAATATTGAGCTCGCCATTTACTCTTCCGAAATATACTCTGCCTTTTGTACCGTTTTCTTCTACTGTTATACCTTTCCACATAAGGTTTTGAATTACATTTACAACTTTACACTCAAACCGGTCGACTTCACGTATTTCACTCATGAGGATCCCTTTTAATACTTATTTTATCTCTATCTAAGACCTTAAATTCAGATACACTTCTGTTAGAAAATAACGATTTTTATACATAAAACTATTCCCAGACTTTCAGGCAAAGAAGAAAGTGTGTAAATCACAGTGCTTTAAAAAAAGTAGTACTTTAAAAAGCCAATGAGTTTATACTATCTTTGCTATAACTTCAAAACTATTTCAAAACTACCTTCAACTTTCCGAACTAATCTTTCATAGAAAACAAACATGATATTCCTTGAATAACATGCACAACTATATGAAAATGCATGCTGATGGCAGCATTTTCATGCTAAATAAATCAAGATTCGTAGAATTAAATGGAAAAGTGGCCTGATAAAGTGAATTACCATTACTTCGACTTTAAAGCTCGGAACTTTAGTCTCAAAAGTGGAAAGGCAATATCAAGAATAGTTCTGAAAGTATCTGAATTCAGGAAATATGTACCTTATAAATTGTTATATTTTTCATTATATAATATTTTTCATTATACTATTGGCTGGATTATACTAACATAACCAAGATTAAGATTTAGAAGAAAGCCAGATTATACTGAGGAAGTAAATTCATAATGTATTTTCACTCGCGGCAATAAAGCCGGGTTAGTAAAAGGTAGCAGGTTGAGACTGAAAGAGGAGGGTTAAATACGGCAGGTTCAGGGTTTAGAGATTTAAATTTATCAAAAGAAATACAGACGGCAGTAGAAGATATGGGTTTTGAGGAGACTACCACAATTCAGGCTCAGTCCATTCCTTATATGCTGGAAGGCAGAGATGTTATCGGACAGGCTCCTACAGGGACAGGGAAGACCGCAGCTTTCGGAATTACGGTTTTAGAGAGGATAGACCCGAAAAGGAAGGAGCTCCAGGCTGTGATTTTATGTCCAACTAGAGAGCTGGCGATTCAGGTAGCAGGAGAGATCAAAAAGCTCTCAAAATATAAAAAGGGCATTGAGATCTTACCCATTTATGGTGGGCAGCCTATAGACCGCCAGATTAAGGCGTTAAAAAAAGACGTCCAGATTATTACCGGCACTCCTGGGCGCGTTATGGACCATCTTAACCGCCGCACTTTGAAAATGAAGGGCGTGAAAATAATCATACTGGACGAAGCGGATGAAATGCTGGATATGGGGTTTAGAGAAGACATTGAGACTATTATAAAGAAAATCCCGGAGCAAAGACAGACGATATTCTTCTCTGCAACAATGCCTAAAGCAATCCTGGATTTGACGAAAAAATATCAAAACAACCCTCAATTCATAAAACTGGTACATAAGGAAATGACCGTCCCCAATGTCGAACAATTTTATATTGAGGTCAAACAGCAGGCAAAACCGGAAGCTCTGGCTCGTTTAATTGACTATTATAATTTGAAATTATCGCTGGTGTTTTGTAACACGAAAAAACGTGTGGACGAATTGGTAGAGGATCTCAAGATGAGAGGGTACTTAGCTGATGGCCTGCATGGGGATATGCAGCAGAAGCAAAGAGACATTGTCATGTCCAGGTTCCGGAAAAGGGAGATTGATGTCCTGGTAGCAACTGACGTAGCAGCCAGGGGAATCGATGTAGGGGATCTGGAGGCTGTCTTTAACTACGATATACCTACGGATGATGAGTACTACGTACATAGAATCGGAAGAACAGCCAGGGCAGGAAAAGCAGGGCTTGCGTTCACTTTTGTGATAGGTAAAGAAGTCTATCGAATAAGACAGATCCAGCAATTCACAAAAACTAAAATTATAGCTAAAAGAATTCCTTCTGTCAGTGATGTTGAAGAAATAAGAACAAACATAATTTTAGAAACTGTTAAGGATACTGTTGATGCAGGAAATCTGGGAGAATATAGTAATTTAGTTGAAAAACTTATTCAGGAAGAATATACTTCTTTAGAGGTAGCTGCTGCTTTATTAAAGATAATGATCGATAAAGAGAGTAAAGAAGTGTCATCAAGGGGTTAATTTTTTCCAAGCTATGGGAGTGATTTTTCCCCTTCCTGTTCTTTTCCTGAATAAGCCGTACAGCTAGTGTTTTGAGCCTGGACACCAGGGTTAAATTCCATTAGGCACGCCAGATGGTCTGAACAGAATACAAAGCGAGAACTGAGCAGCTTGCAAAAATTAAGAGCCAAAAAGTACAGTACATTAAAAATAAGCAACTTAAAAAAATAGTGTAGTTAAAATAACGTACCTATCTTTCTGCTTAATATATTTTTTACAGCTTAAACATACAGTTCAGAGGGATCCTGTAGGGTGTCTTTTCTGGCGAGTTTTGCAAGAGCTGTTTCGAAATCCTTGCCTGTTACTATTTCCCTGTCTTCTATAATTGTCTGATGAAGGGCTGTTTTCAAGACCTTTTCTACAAGATCCCTGCCTGAAAGTCCTTTCGTTTTCTTTGCAAGAGTATGGAAATCAACATCTTCTACCTGCAGAGGAAAGGTCTTTACATTTGACTCGAATATCTGAAGGACTTCATCTTCTCCGGGAAGAACGAACTCAATTTCTTCTTCGAACCTGCTTCTTATGGCTGAATCTAGAGAATAGATCCTGTTTGTGGAGCAGATAGTACATACTCCGTCACGTTCCACTATACCATCCATTTCGGTCAGAAGAGCGTTTACAATTTCGCTTACATCTCCTCTTAACTCCTGGAATTTTCGATCCAGGGCTATGGCATCAAGCTCGTCAATAAAGATTATACAGGGAGCCATCTCTTCTGCTCGGTCATAGAGCTGGTGGATCTGGCGAGCTCCGTCTCCCACATATTCTCCTATAAGCTGTGTAGCTTTAACAGGAATGATAGGAACATCGGTTTTATTCGCAAGAGCTTTTGCAAGCATGGTCTTTCCGGTACCTGAAGGCCCGAAAAAGAGGATATTTCTTGGCGCCCATTTCCCAAAGCGTTCAGGTTCTTCAAGGAAGCGTTCGATCAGCCTGCACTTTTGTTTTGCAAGTTCCTGCCCGATTACGTCCTCAAACTTAACGCTACTCTTTATTTCTGCCGAGGAAGGAAGCCCATTTTCCTCTTCAGTTACAATAATTGAAGTTGAACTTCCTATTATGGATTCTGCAGGTTCCACATCTATGATGCGATAAGCAAAATCCGGGAACATCCGACGGTCAAAGAGATAATCTCCCTTACGAGCAACATAGCCGTTCCACTGTTCCCTGGCATAGAACTCAAAAACATCCCGATTTTCAATAACAGGATATTCGTCCATCATGCCGCTTAACGGATAACCTTCAGGCTTCAGAATAAGAAGCTCGGAGGTAGATTTCCCAAACTCGGTATTATTTTCATGAGTTTTTTTCGCGTTCACTCTTTGTGAGACTGGTCGCACTTTGTTATCAACTCGAATACTTTTCTATGTCTCTATATTACTATAGTACTCCGAAGAGCTAATAAAATTAACCCCATAAACCAGATAAAATATTCGACTGCGAAAGGCTCACCCTCTTATTAAAGCCAAGAAAGGTCTTCTAGAAACCCTTTATTTAAGTGTCTTTGAGGCAAATATCTGTCAGGTTTCTTTTCATGGAATCAGGCAATCATTATATATTCATATACTTAATGTAACAATGTATAAATCCTGTGGGACATTACATAAGTGTAAAATATTTATATGAGTAGCCAAATAGGTAACTTGTTATTTGAAATATATTTGAATTAACGTTTGTGTAATATAACAGACTTTCTAAAGTTCTAACATTAGAATTTTGAGATTGTGTTTTTATATAGTACATACGAATTCTGATTTAAAAAGAGAAAGCTAATATATTAGATAAATAATATAAAACTTATAATTATTGAATGAATATATTTTCAAATTTTTTGGAAATTTATCAATAATGTTGAGTAAATTACCGGACTAATATGTTTATGTATTAAATATTTACGAATTAAGTCTTAAATTGTACAGCAATATTATGTCGGTAACAAGGACTAACGACTTAAAAATGTAGTGCCTAAATAAGGCAATTTCAGAGTATGATTTTTATGTTTACTATGGAGAACACGGAAGGTTTCGACCAGAAAACTCTTGATAAGATGAATGCTGAAGTCAAGAAAACTATGAGCAAGCACGACCCTAAATCGAAAGAGTATAAAAAGTTATTCGAGCAGGTTGAAGACCAAATCTTCGACAAATATTGTTCAGAGGTATTCAGACCCTCTCTCAAACTTTGATAATTTACCATTTGGATTTACCTTTAACTAAAATCCTTCAGGTAAATTTTTTTTATTTTTTGCTTAATGTATCCCTATTAATCAGCTGATATCGTTTTATTTTTTAGTTATTAACGCTCATCCTTTTAGTGAATTATTCTTCTTCAAGTACATTTTTGATGAGTAAACACAATTTGTCTATCTCAACTGTTGAGATGTAGATTCTTTCATCAGATCTTCACTTACCTTCTCATATTATCCCATTGCTACCCATTGCGCAAAACACCCTTACTAGCTGTGAAAGATGAGAAGGGCATATACCATAAAATGAGCAAATAAAACAATTTTAAAAAAACGTTATCAAAGAAACATGAACCCCTTATGTAAAATCAATATTAGAAACCGTTACGTAAAATCAATATTAGAACCCCTTACGTAAAATCAGTATTAGAGAAGTAGCATAATAATCAAAAATACTTTGAAAAATAGATTAAACACTCAAAAAATTGATCATAAAAAGTGGAATTATTATAAGGTGAGCATGGCAGCGATCCAGAGTTCCCGAAGGCTAGCACACA
>NZ_LMVP01000478.1 GCF_002287235.1 Methanosarcina spelaei | reverse complement strand
TTAGATCTTGGGAGCCAGTTATTGAAAAATTGAGAGTATGAGGATGGCTTTCAATTATTGTAAAATAAGGTCAAAGGGCGTGTTTATCATATATTATCAATGATACCATCCCTGCTCTTTCTCGTTGATCTTTTTCTTTTTCCAACTCAGTTATTATTTACTTTTGGAGTATATTTCCGGTCTTGTGTTCTTTAGAACCCCAGGAGGTTTACAACCGTTTTCGAAATTGCAGTCACTTTGCCACTTTT
>NZ_LMVP01000477.1 GCF_002287235.1 Methanosarcina spelaei | reverse complement strand
AGTGAAAAAAAGAAGAAATTAAAACCGTGATTATTTCCTACGATGAAAAACCAGGTATTCAAGCAATTGGAAATGTTTACCCAGATCTTATGCCAGTAGAAGGGTAGTATTCCACAATATCAAGAGATTACGAATACAAGAGACATGGAACTCTTTCACTATTAGCTGGAATTGATTTGATATCAGGAAGAATCCACTATAAAATATTTGAAAAACATCAAAGCAATTCAGTACCAAAATCCAGTGATG
>NZ_LMVP01000476.1 GCF_002287235.1 Methanosarcina spelaei | reverse complement strand
ATGGAATAAAAGAGAAATAATCTTCAGTTTGATGGTGAATTTAAGAGGACCCTATAACTCATAATAAGATTTCCATTGGCAAGCAGACTGCTTCGTGTCCCCATCACTCCAAACCAGATTGTACAACTTGGCTCAAGAGCAACATAATCGCCGATTTGTGCCATAAAAACTCAAGAATTATCAATGAATCACACTAATAGGTGCTCCTTTATTAATTAGTTGATATTTTTGTCGACTTATAATTTAATAA
>NZ_LMVP01000475.1 GCF_002287235.1 Methanosarcina spelaei | reverse complement strand
ATGACTTTATCAAGTCAAATAATATTTCTGTAGAAAAATACATTTTAGAGAAACATCTTGAATCCTATTTCCAAACGAAAACTCGTAGTGTCGTTTCAACCTGTATTGATTACCTTAATGGTTTGGTTCTCCTCCCCCATAGGAAAAATATGAGAAAAATGGCAATTTACTGTTGTAAATGCTCTAACAACCAATCACTAAGCCATTTCATCTCAACTTCTCCTTGGCATCCTACAGATCTCCTCAAATCTGT
>NZ_LMVP01000474.1 GCF_002287235.1 Methanosarcina spelaei | reverse complement strand
AAGCCAGAGTTGTTGTTGCATCTGTGGATACATTCCTGCACTATGCAGAAGAGATCACAAAGATTGAAAAAGCTGCAATGGAAGAAGTGGAAGAAGCACCAAAAGTTTCTGCATGAATATCAAGAGTATACAGATAAAGGAGTGATTAGTAAATGGTAGCTCAAAGTCCTGATAGTTCAAGTCTCGCAGAAGTGCTGGACAGGATACTTGACAAGGGAATAGTTGTAGACACATGGGCCAGGATTTCGCTTGTTGG
>NZ_LMVP01000473.1 GCF_002287235.1 Methanosarcina spelaei | reverse complement strand
AGCCTTCGGGAACTCTGGATCGCTGCCATGCTCACCTTATAATAATTTACTTTTCGATAACTTTTTTAAAATTAGTTTTTTTAGATTATTGCATATTTTAAATTTAGATTATTGCATATTTTAAATTTAGATTATTGCATATTTCTTAAGTTATTTTTACTCTTTTGTATAATCAATCTGCGAAATGTGCTTACTCCTTTATTTTCTTCTGCTTGAACGAGCGAAGCGAGTGAAACAGACCTCGTGCTCCCGAAGCGAAA
>NZ_LMVP01000472.1 GCF_002287235.1 Methanosarcina spelaei | reverse complement strand
CTAGCTCCATATAAAGCAAGCCTGTCCTTCTTCACTCCAGGGATGAAAATGATCACTTGCATCAATACTTTCAAAGCCTGCCTCTTCAGCAGCTATTACCTGTTTCAGCAACTCGGAAGGGGGGAACTGTTCAGGTGCGATCTTATAGCCTAATTTAAGCAATTTAACTCCCCCATCAACATTTATATAATTAAAAAATATAATTTATATTCATTGGTCATCGGTTAAGGAAAAATCGTTATCAATTGCATTGATTTTCAT
>NZ_LMVP01000471.1 GCF_002287235.1 Methanosarcina spelaei | reverse complement strand
AAAATGTTCTCTATGTTGACTCCCCACTTATTCATTCACCTGCAAGAAATATAACGCCATCGAATAACGCCATCAGACTTCAGAAAGTGAGGATGCCAGGTACTTTTTGATATGACAGTCCCAATGAGAAAGTTTTTGAAGTTGATAAGTCTCAACTGCTTTTAATGATGAAGTTCTGACACTTTTGCTGGTAATGAGAAAAATACAATGTTTATTTCAGTCGAATACCCCGCTAGCTTGCTGCGGGGATGGAAAACTTCCCCGG
>NZ_LMVP01000470.1 GCF_002287235.1 Methanosarcina spelaei | reverse complement strand
TATACTTTTGTCCACCATGACCTAACTTAATTGCTTCTATGGCTGCATATCTCCTGTCAAGGCCGATTTACTTTTCCCCATTTTGGCCGATTTACTTTTCCCCACCTTTGTCGGATAAGTCAGGGAGATCTCTCTCCCTTTCTCTCCTAAGAACCGGACAGGACAGTTTCCCGTCATCCGGCTCAGACATTCTATAACCCTTTCTGTATTAGGCAGCAGTTTTTTTGTATCCTCTTCAAATTGAGTGGAAATCTCTCACTTTCCACTCACTGAACTTC
>NZ_LMVP01000469.1 GCF_002287235.1 Methanosarcina spelaei | reverse complement strand
TTACAGCAACAGTAAAAGTGGGGAGTTACCCTTTAGGAATCGCAATCAACCCGGAGGGAACAAAAGTATATGTGGCAAACGAAGAAAGTAATACTATTTCTGTAATCGACACAGCTACAAACAAGATTACAGCCACGATAACTGTAGGAAAAGAACCTGTTGCCTTTGGGAAGTTTATAGGTTCCGTTTCTGTGCAAAACCCAGTAATTCCTGATGCAAACTTCGTAGGATCTCCAGTATCAGGAAGTATTCCATTAAAAGTGCAGTTTACTGATAAGA
>NZ_LMVP01000468.1 GCF_002287235.1 Methanosarcina spelaei | reverse complement strand
GGGAGAGGAATATGAAAATATATACCTCTAGTTGCGTTAACCTGCCGAAGCTAGGATACAGTATATTTTTGAGCTACCGTATCGGGATAAAGTAACAGGAATAAAAATCTTCCAGGTTCATTCAATTTTTTCAACGTGCTTTTTGAGTATTGTATAATTTTTAACTAACGGGATATCATCTGAAATATGAATTTTTTTGCTCCTCTTATTACCGGACACACACAATCATTTAAGATAACGATGTTGTCATTCTCAAAAAAATTGGTTTTGAAAATTAAATATTCTTAGTACATAGCTTGTAAATATTCTTATTAAGCAAATAGATAGGCATATAGTGCTTAAAGGGATCAAGCAACAGAATTTACGATAAGGTTTAGCAATATAGAAACATGAATAGATGGCATTGACCGTTAATTTTTTTCAAAAATATTTATTTATAAATATAAATACCGAATAATTTTTTACATTAAAATTTTTTGCTTGAAAAAAATGTTTTTTCGATAAGAATTTTTGATATAAATAATTTAAAATAATTCAAATTATTAGTATATTATGGAGTTGTGAAGGCGAGTAGAAGGGCAAACTAGAATCTACCACACCACCTAAAGATTGCCTGGATAATCACCTATCTTTCTTTGAACAGCGTTTGGGGAACACTGTTTAAAGAGCTGTTGGGTACGATCCATGAATACTGGGATCTCGGACTCCCTACATATTCTTTCTACGGCCTTCTCACTTCATGTTCCTCCTTGATATTTTTCAATTTTTGTCTAGTTTATTTCATTTAAAGCTGTCTAATCTATTTATTTAAAGCAACTTATTGACGAGCCTATCCCAAAATCTTGAATTTTGAATAATCATTCTAATTTTTAATATGAAAATAGTATGACAAATTTGGGAATGAAATTGGTTTTGGGATGAGCTCAACATCTAAGGTTCTGTCAGTTCTATGATCTGAAGCATTTCTTCCTTAACTATTCTTTTTATTTTCCTCATTTAATACAAATTTGTTTTAGAAGAGACTTCAATAGTAGGTTTTGCAGTAAAACATGGTACATAAGGAAAAATAATTTTACAGAAAACCAGCATACTTTGCTACCGTAAAACTATTGTTCGACTTTGAAATATTTTATGCTAGACTGCCTTTTGTTCATAAACAATTTTTCATATAAATAATTTAAAATAATTAAGAGGATAATTGAGTAACTACTGGGAAAATTGTTTATTGTAACATGAAAGGAATTTGATTGCTATCGGTTAGGTGCTGGCAGAATCAATCTAAAATTTTGCAATCCCAGGAATAAAAATTTCTAGACCAATATATATGTCTTCAAATTTGATTTAACTGATGTTTTACTGACCAGAAGGAGGGATAGGGAAAAACTGTCAATGTGTCTAAGATCAGTTTATAGGGGTAATTTAAATATTACATAAAAACTGGGAATTTCTTGAAAATCAATAAATATTTATTGAAAATTAATAAATATTTATTGAAAGTTGATGGATACTTGATCAAAGTATAAAGTTTATACAAGTTGATGGATACTTGATCAAAGTATAAAGTTTATACAAGTTGTTAGAAGTGTAATTGATTAAGTGTTGAATAACTGACTCAGTAATTGAACAACTGATTCGGGAGTTGAATCTATGACCCATCATAAAGAAGAAAAGAAGGCAGAAGCAAAGGATGAAGACGCAAAAGTTGAACCGATACACCCCTCTGAACAAAGAGGAGGTAAAAAGAAAGGTCTTCTTGACACCTGCAAGTAAGCAGGCTCTTATCCGCTAGTGGGGTGAGTCTTTAATAGTGTCAGAAAACAAGCACACTCCGTGTTTAAAAAAGTGTAAAATGTTAATGCTTTGCTGTCTGGTAATTCTTCCAAGGCACTTAAAGACACATATCTTTTAAGGTATCATCCCATAGCGAATTGATTTTTTCCAATTGTTTTTAAAAAATGAACAATTCTAGAAATGGGAGAGTTTATTAAACTGCTTTGAGATAATGACTTAGAGAAAACGAGGTGAAAGGTTTATGGGTGTATCTGCTAAAGGAGAAAGATATCTTTGTGAGATATGCGGTAACGAAGTCATAGTAGAAGAAGCAGGTGGAGGAACTCTTGTTTGTTGTGGCCAGGAAATGACTCTTATCAGTGAGGAATAAATCATACGTACATCTTAATTAATAAATTATACTTTCACGTACTTTAACAAAATTTTTTGGCAACTGAACAATTTTTCACCTGGAGGAAAGCTTATGAAATGCTATGAATGCGCCAGAGAAGGTAAAGATACTGACGCTGTTGGAATTTGTATTGCATGCGGTAGAGGGGTTTGCAAAGAGCACCTTATTCGTGAGGAAACTCCTGTCTGGGAAGGAAGTTATCCTATTGAACTGAAGCCTGACCTTGAACACATTAAAAGAATTTTGTGCCTTCCATGTCATGAAGCCCTGAAGGAAAACTGCTTGTTTAACGAGGTTTGTTGAGGTGATCAAGAATGCTTAAATGTTATGATTGCTCTGAAGAAAATAAAGTAAATGAAGCAGTAGGTGTTTGCATTGTCTGTGGAAAAGGACTTTGTATTGATCATATCAAACAAGTAGAGTTGCCAATGAAAGGAGGATATCCACTCCCCCACTTGACGTTAAAGAAAGATCTTCCTAGAATGATGTGTCGTGAGTGCATTGACATCACTTTTGGAGACATGGGCTGCGTCTAAAGCAACAAGCTGGTTTCAAAAACTCGACTATTCGTGTTTATACCAACAGCGTATTCCCATTGAGTGCTGTTAATATTAGCTCTCTACTCATAAATGTAGGTCTAGAAGAACCATGTAGGTCTAGAAGAAACGGGAATAATTTTGGAACAAACTCAATAATTATTCATTGAAGAGTCTGTGTTAATCAAATGTTTTTTAAAGAATCTACGTCAATCAAATATTCTTTGAAGAGCTTACGCCAATCCGATATTCTTTGAAGAATCTGCGCCAATCAAACATACGTTGAATAACCTTTAATTTGTATTACTCTTAATTTAACAGTTGCCTTTGAATATAAAAATAATTAATGTTAGCTTATAGGTAGGTGGCATAATTTGGCAGACCATAAAACAGTAACAGAAAGTATAGAAAAGAAAATGGGATTTAAGCCCCACATCTTAGAAACACTTGAAGAACTTGACCCTGAGTTTCTTTCAAAGTACAGACGCTGTGATGGAAAATTATTATCTGATGGGGCTCTGTCTGCAAAAACAAAAATACTTATGGCTCTTGCAGTTGTGGCATCTAAACAGTGTGAGACCTGTACGGTGGCGCAGATGAAAAGTGCTCTTAACCATGGAGTCACTAAGGAAGAAATCATGGAAGCTATGGATGTTATCTTTATCACATCAGGAGCTCCGGCTGTTGCTGCTTGCCGAGAAGCCCTAAAATTACTGAAATAAAACATTTAATACATTAGACAATGTATTTTTTGTGAAATTATACGTCTGGTATGTACTTTCAGTATGTACTTATGGTATGGCGGCTCTGTCAAGTCAGAGATTGATAAATACTTTTTCAGAAGTAATAAGAGTAACAATTAAAAAATAAGAGTAACAATTAAAGTAAAGCAATCAATAGGTTTATGCTATTGAGAAAAATTTTTATCGATAAAAATTTTAACTCTTATAATTCTTATCAACTTCTGATTTGACAGGAACATTTCTTTTTTAGAACTATGTCGTTCTTTAGATATTCTCAGAACTTCAATCTGGGATTTTTTAGTCTCATTATTATCTTTCAAGCAAAAAGAGATCATATTACTCACTCAAACTGGAGACATATTACTCACTCAAACTGGAGAAGGCTTCTTTTTAGTCTTCGGAGTTTTCTCTTAACCACAAAAAGCAGTTTGAAATTTTCTTTTTATAATTAACTTTATATAAAACTATTTCCTATAAATTATTAATTGTATTCAATTTTCATCGAGCTACACTAAATTTTAGGTCACTTGAATGTGTTTCAAACTCCTATTGATTAATACACTATGGAATGCCGGGTGAATGTAATAACCTTATCCGTTGCTCCGATGAAAATAACACAAAAGAGAAATGTTTATGGCGTTAGCAAAATCTCCATGGATTATACACGTGAATTGCAACAGTTGTAATGGCTGTGATATTGAAGTAATTGCTTGTCTTACTCCTATATATGATGCTGAAAGATTCGGTGTTTTAAACATCGGTACTCCCAAGCAAGCAGATATAATGATAGTTACGGGTGCGGTAAATTACAAAAATGTGAATGTGCTTGTAAATATCTATAACCAGATTCCTGATCCAAAAGTTGTTATAGCAGTCGGAGCCTGTGCATCCACAGGTGGAATTTTCCATGGTTGTTATAATGTAATAGGCGGAGTGGACCAGGTCATCCCCGTAGACGTATATGTTCCGGGTTGTTGTCCAAGACCCGAAGCCATACTTGATGGAATAGTTGAAGCTCTTCCGATCCTGGAAGATAAGAAGAAAAGGAATATCAAAGGAGAAGAGATAAAACTCAAAGGAAAAGAAGTCATGGAGTCTGGTGATTCCCTGGGTACACTATATTGAAGTATAAGTGTGTAGCTTGTCTGACTTAGTTGCATATGATCTGTTTATTTGTATTTTTTATTCGGCTAATTTTTATGGTTTCTATGCTTTTTTATTCTATCTTTTATTGCTTTTGGGAGAAAAGAAGGGCTCAGAATTAAACAATATATAGATAAACAAGTCTACATTTATTATTTGTTAACTTAAATAAGACCTTTATACCTTGAGATTAAATTATATTTTCTTTTATACTTATTTTTGAATATGAGTTAAGACATATACTCGAATAAATAACTTATGGCCAAATCTCAAACTATAAAAATATTATGAAGTAATCCAAACTCAAAATCCACTTGAAAATTGCATTGTTAGAGAGAGTGGACATAAAACTTATAAGAAATTAAATAAGAGGAATTTATGGAGTTCAAAAGTATTTCCCGTACCACACGAACTCCATAAAGTATACCCTAAGAGGCAGTTATCATGTTTAGCTGTGCGAATATTTAAGCTTGTCTGATTCTGCCTCCTTGGGGTTAAAAGGAGTATAAAATATGATATTTAATAAAAGCGGAACAGGCATATTTGTTTTGGCAATGCTGCTTGGTATGGCATTAATACCATCAGCAATAGCTTCGACCGAAGAACAGCAAACCAACATAATTAAAGATAGTGCTCAGTTACAGATAGAGGCTTTGGAGGCTAAGCTGGGCGAAGAAGGAATGAAGAAAGTTGCAGATTACTTGGAGTTAGAGGCTTCTTTACCGGATGTTGTGAGGCGTATGCCTTACAGAGGACTTGCTTTTGCTGCTACGGATCCTGAAAGCCAAGCTATTAAGATGAATTATATTGAGAACTTCACGGTTTCCGAAAAAGAGAAGAAAAAATATAAAGCTGGACTGCAGGACATATGGGATAGGTATCCAGATAAAATCACAAAGGATGACTATGCTTTCATGAGTAAGCTGGGCCCCATGATTGAAGAAGAGGCTTTAAAGGAACATCCGGTTGTTGGGGTAAAGTGGGCAAAGTCTAATCATAGAGATTTTGCTTACTATGCTTGTGACGGGTCTGCTTATAGAAATTATGCTAGAGATGCAGCTGACGACCCTGATGATCCTGGCTTTGAGCTTCCTGGATATAGGTACTATAATCATTACTGGGATGCTGATTGGGAAATCGGAGGCGCACCAGGTAGATGTGATGGTTTTACAGGTACTGCGCAAATCTGGGTTGCTAATGGACGTATGGAGGACGCACATCACGATTTTGGACTTGCCAGTCACTATTTGTCAGATACCGGCAACCCGTTCCATTCAGCTGGAGCAGTTGATCAGTTTGGGAATTTCTTAGATAATCTGTTCGTTGGTGTTAACCATGAGCTGTATGAGACTTACATCTCCAATCAGTGGGGTGCCGGTACTACTTACAAGTTTGGTAACTATGTCAGTAACAATACTCAGTCTATTACTGTGACTGATCCAGAGCAGGCAGCTAAGAATAATGCTGATTATAGTTCTCAGTATTTTGATTATATTTGGACTAAGGTGAATGATTACCCCCAAACATTTGGTTCTGATATGTACGTGGCGTATTATACGGCTCAATGTGTTCGGCAAACAGCAAAGTATAACCATGGATTGTATGATTATATCATATAAGGTTGATTCAAAAATGGAGTATATATTTTAAGAAGATGCCTTTTCAAGGCATCTTTTTTTATTGAATGGATTTTACTGGGATAGTCTATATCTGAAATAACATTTCTGTATTTTTGAACCCATTTGAGGTATATAACTTAGTTATAGGTGCTATCTATTTTCAATGTTAGTTATTTGATTTATGATGGTTGGCAATAGGAATGTTGGTGATCTAAATGGATTTTATTGGCCAGTTCCTCTTAAAAGTTAAGAAGAAGATGCCTTTAGAGGCCCTTCTTTTCGTTATGCAACATATATGGCTTGCTATTGTTGTTTTAACAATGGGTATAGCGATAGGGACAGGAATTAACTTTGGTCTAGACTTAGTCGCCTTGGCGATAACGCTAGGAATGCTTGTTCTGTTTTTTGTACCGATAGCCTCTATTGCACAGAATATTGTTCAGAGCAGGAAGGATATTAGAAAGGTGTTGTGCTGTGTACCTTTACTAATCGCTGCTGTGTATCAAACTATGGTAGTTGTGTTTGGGTATGCTAGATTTATGCTCTATGAATCTCATCCTGACTCTCTGGTTTATGCTTTACTGCTTCCGATTCAGAGGCTAGCGGAAGTTGCAATCTACCCTACAACTGAGAAAATATTCTACATGGGTTTTCCATATAACCAGCTGCCCCAATTTACAGCTTATATTATCATTTTTCCGATCAGTTTGATTATTTACTTATTGCCTTCGATAGATTATGACAGAACAAAGATCACAAAAGAGATGAAACTAATTGCTTTATTACCACTTCTTTGTGTTGTTATTCCAGTAATTGTACAAACAATTAAGTTGAGGCTGGGATTGATTGATGAGCTTATGATTCAATTTTTCTGGTCTAAGATACTCTCAAACATAAGACTGGTGGGGTTCTTCTTGTTAATGCCTGCACTAAGTATCCTGTATATAAGGCACTATCATAGAACGAAAAGAACAGCTGTCGAGAATTTTATATCAACATAGAAACTTTTTTATTTAAAAGTTAAAAATTTATTAGGGAAATTTGGTGACTACTACCACGACTGAGGTCGCGGGTGATTAACGGGATTCGCTCACAAATTTTGTGCAAAGTATAACAATAAAGATAAAACTATAAATTGCAAACCTCGGCATCCATCACCAACTCATCAGTAGAAAACCGAGAATATATTACTTCTAAAACCTCATCAAAATTTCTTACGGCTCAGCTTTTTGTTTTTCTACAAGTTTTTAAACTTTGCCGACATTTCGTGAGGCAGCTCTATAAGCTTGAGAACTTTTACAATGTCCTTGCTGCCGTCTACAACAACTTCAGTTGCAAAACCTTACTCTTCTATCAAGATCTAACTGATAGTGATTACTTATTACCTGAAACATGAAAAGGTAAGTCCCGCTACAATTAACAGAAGGATCAAAGCAACTTTCAATGTTCCTGAGTACTATAGAGAATACATCAGTTGAAAGTTAGAAGTTCTACTCTGAAATACGATGTTAGAAAAGATGTTTTTTTCTGCACATAATTTCAGAACAGAATCTCCTAAACCTTCTGGAAATAGAGTTCTCGGAATTGACATAGCATTGTGAACATTGCAGTCTGCTTTAACAACATTTTTTAATAGAAAACAGATTAAAAAGTTAGAGCTAAGTATGCATTTCTTCGACAGAAATTGCAGTCCAAAGGCACTAAATCTGCTAAATGTCTTCTTAGGAAGATTAGACGAAAAGAGAACAGTTTCGACTGATATTAATCATCGCGTCTCGAAAACTATTGTAAATATACCTTATGATATCCTTGCACTTGAAGACCTGACAAGCATCAGAGTTCAATCCCAAAAGAGAAAAGCCTGATGGATCTGGGCACTGGATTTCAGAGGAAGATGCAATTAGAATAAAAATGAATTTGAAAAAATGAAAGCATTTTTTCTTCACATATTATAATACATAAATGGTCAGTAGTTTATTCTCTACATCTGAGAACTATCTTGAGATCTAACTTTTATTTCACTAAATTCTTTCCAAAATTACTGCTCTTTATTTCCTATTTTTTAATATTCACTCTTTTCCCTTTGTCCAGGCATTTCACTTTTAATTGGCCCATCCACGGGCAAAGCTTTAAATCAGATGGTTCAGTTTATCCCATGTTTCATTTTCGGGATTAGGTCCCGTTGGAATGTGGTCCTGCAAGCAGGGCTGAACCGTGAAACATAAGTGAAACTTGGTGTTTAAATTGGTAAAATCTTTTTACACATACGTACGTGATGCATGGAAAACCCCTGGTGAGACTTACGTGAACGAGCTCCGCTGGGAGCGCATGCAGGTCTGGAGAAAGCAGGGATCTGTGACCAGAATCGAAAGGCCCACAAGAATCGACAAAGCACGCTCTCTCGGATATAAAGCCAAGCAGGGTATCGTCGTCGCCAGAGTAAAAGTACGCCGCGGAGGACTTGGTAAAACAAGGTTCAACCGTGGAAGAAGGACCCAGAGAATGGGTGTAAACAAGATCACAGGCGGCATGAGCATTCAGAGGATTGCCGAAGCCCGTGCAGACCGCAAATACCCGAACCTTGAAGTCCTGAACTCCTACTGGGTAGGGGAGGACGGAAAGAACAAGTGGTATGAAGTCATTCTTGTAGACCCCTTCCACCCTGTAATAAAGAGCGACAAGAACCTGAACTGGGTATGCGATCCGTCCGTCAGGGATAGAGCTGCAAGGGGTAAGACCAGTGCCGGCCAGAAGGGCAGAGGCATGTCTACACGCGGAAAAGGTACTGAAAAGACCAGACCGAGTATCCGTGCAAACAAGAGTCGAGGCAAGTGATTCATCACATAATACTGCGTGTGATCGCCCACGCAACCGAAGACGTGTCCAGAGCCCGTATGGCTCTGGACTTTTTTTTATCCGGTGCCGGCGTACGGGAAGGGAGCAAACTGATTGATGAGCTCCAGGCTGAAGGGCATCATGGAAATCCTATTACTATTCTGAGCGTACAGCTTAAAAGAAAGGCAGACTGTCTGAGTTTTGCCCATTTTGTCCGGGAGAACTTTTCCGAAGAAGACGTAGCAAGGCTCAGGGAAGAAATGCCCGAGAGGCTGGACGATGATCAGGTCTTTTATCTTCGCTTTGACAAGCAGGCGGCATACCTGCAGAAAGTGAAGCTAACTGATTCCTCGGATGCGATCACTGCAAAAGTCAAGATCGAGACTTATCCGAAAAACCGGGAAAAAGCCGGAGCTATCGTGGAGGAGTTGTTTGGGTAAACCTAAATTCTACGATTTTTGCATTCATGCAGTGCCTGACGGGGAGAATACGGCTGAACAACTTGCTGCTCTTTCCCGACATTTGGGGTACAGTGGGATTGCGCTTACAAACCACTCGGATAAACTTCCTCTATCGCAACCTGTGTTACCCTCTACTAATGAATTTGAGATTTTTAGAGGAGTCGAGCTTGCAGAAGAAAACCCCTCAAAACTTCACGGACTTATTGGAAAATTCAGGAAATTCGTAGATGTCCTGATAGTGCATGGAGGTTCAGAGACTGTCAACAGGGCTGCTCTGGAAAACCCGAAAGTAGATATCCTGAACCACCCAGCTTTTGCTAAAAGCAGTGGGTTAAACCAGGTGCTTGCAAAGGCTGCAGCTGATAATGATGTTGCAATCGGCTTGACAATAAGGCCTCTCCTTCATTCAAGAGGACAAAGGCGAGTTCGTCTGCTGTCTGATCTTAGAGCAAACCTTGACCTTGCCAGAAAGTACGATGTTCCCCTTGTCCTTTCAAGCGATGCAATGTCATGTTTTGACCTTCGTTCTCCCATGGAGATTCTTGCACTGGCTGAAATCTGCGGGCTTGAAGAAGATGAGGCCCTTGAAGCCATTACTATTGTGCCTGAAATAATAATCTCAAGGAATCGGCCTGGTCCAGGCTATATTAGAGAAGGCATTGAGGTAATTGAGGAGGGAGATTACTTTTGAAACGCCTGCTCCCTTCGCTTCGTGCGAAAAAACGTTATCTGGCCTTTGAACTGATTTCCGAGGCACCAGTCAGCAGGAATGATTTAATCAAAGAGGTTATGTTTTCGGCTTCTTCCTTGATTGGAGACGTCACTGCAAGTGAGTGTGATATTAAGGTGCTCGGGTTTGAAGACTCAAAAGGTATTGCTCAGTGTTCACATGCGAAAGTGAAAGAAACCAGAGCATCTCTGGCAACGCTCACATGGGTAAATGGAAAAAGGGCAACTGTACATATACTTGGAACTTCAGGCACGATTAAAAGGGCAACCGAGAAATTTCTTCGGAATCATACGACCTTTGAGCCCGAACTCAAGGTTAACTTCAAAAAGGCTGGAGAATTATAAGTTGAGTAGGTTCAGAAAAGCTCAACTGCGGGGCTCAGAAAAAATGAATTTATAATTCGGGAATGTTAAAGCCCAGGTATTTAAAAACTTCAAGTTTTCAGGATCTGGGAAAGTAAATTAAGCAGCTTTTCCGGTTAGTGGCTTTGTTTCAGTCTTGAGAATACTCGGCTTTGAGGCTTTAAGGAAACTATTATAAAAACTGTCAGGACGCTGTCTGATATATACTATGATGAATTAGTATATTAATGAGTATATTAGTGTAACAGGTATAACATTGATTGGCAAAGCTGATTGACAGAAAAATAGCTGGTCCGGAGAAAATTCAAACGATTGCGGGTCTGATCGAAACGCAGATTGAAACCTGGATAGAGTGAAACGGTGGAAGCAAAAACCCTTTTATGGAGGGCTTAGAATACGGCTTAAGCACCGGGAAATTTCGGGTTTCACAAGCATTATAACTGAGTAAATACACTTTATTAGCGGACTTAGTTAACCTTGGAACTGGACCTTAAAAACTTTTAAAAAGGCTCCTAAAGTGCGCGAACCTATATTATGGAAAACGTACTTTGCAGGATAGAAGTTTTGCAGGGTAGAAGTGCCTTTGAATTCCCTGTAACCGAAGTATTTCCAGCAGGTTTCGTCCAAAAAAAAAGTATTTCAGGATTGGAAGTTTTGAATAAAAGGTAAAAAACTCTAATAAGGAAGAGATACGTTATAGGAAATCAAAAATCGGTTTCCTTACCTGAATGCTGGGTCGGGGACTTTAAGCTCCTGAATTTTCGGGATATCCTCGTAGCAGTTTATCACTGACCAAAGCCTTTTTTGGGAGGGCAGTGATTTAGCTACGAGCCTGCGGATAGAAATCCTAAGGAAAAAAGACCGGTTTCTTGCCGGGAAGATGACAACAATATAAAATAAAAACTAAGGGAGATACGGAATATGCAGATGGCACCACAGATGGGCTATGACAGGGCAATTACGGTTTTCAGCCCTGATGGAAGACTTTTTCAGGTAGAATACGCCCGCGAAGCGGTCAAGAGGGGAACAACAGCCGTGGGAATCAAGGCAGCTGACGGGGTAGTGCTGCTCGTTGACAAGCGAATAACCAGCAGGCTTGTGGAAGCCGAGTCAATCGAAAAAATTTTTCAGATTGACGACCACATAGGCGCTGCAACCTCGGGGCTTGTGGCAGATGCCCGCTCCCTTGTTGACAGAGCCCGTGTAGAAGCGCAGGTTAACAGGGTTTCTTATGATGAACCCATAGGTGTGGAGGTTATCTCCAAGAAAATTTGTGACCACAAGCAAACTTACACTCAGTATGGTGGAGTTCGCCCATATGGGACTGCACTTCTTATTGCAGGCGTGGACGACAATTTGCCAAGACTTTTTGAGACTGACCCAAGCGGTGCTCTTCTGGAGTACAAGGCAACAGCTATAGGTGCAGGCAGAAACGCAGTGGTTGAGGTCTTTGAAGCAGAGTACAAGCAAGATATGAATATAGACGCGGCTATCCTTCTAGGTATGGATGCACTCTATAGAGCTGCTGAAGGCAAATTCGATGCGTCTACCCTTGAGGTAGGTATTGTGTCGCTTCAGGATAAGAAATTCAGGAAATTAGTTCCTGAAGAAGTTGAGAATTACGTCCAGCAGATCCTTGCAAAACACAAGGAAACTGAACACAAAGAATAAAATCTATATAACATTTGAGATTGAGTACTCAGAGAATCTTCGGATTCTCAAAATTATATTTTGGAGAAGGTATTTGAAAATGGTGTCCCTGGACGAGGCAGTGACTGCACGGCTTAAGAGAGGCAGTAAACACTTCGAAGTTCTGGTCGAGCCCGAAGGAGCTCTGGCCTACAAGCGAGGAGAAGAAGTAAGCCTTGAAGACATTCTGGCAGTTGAAACTATCTTCGAAGACGCAAACCGAGGGGACCGAGCAGCAGAGTCCGACATTCTCAATGCCTTTGAGACAACGGACCCCTTCAAGATTGCTGCCGTGATCCTGAAAAGCGGGGAGCTTCAGCTCACTGCTGAACAGAGAAAACGCATGCTTGAGGAAAAAAAGAAGAAAGTTATCTATACCATTTCCAGGAACGCAATAAACCCCCAAACAAAAGCACCTCATCCTCCCGCACGGATCGAAAAGGCAATGGAAGAGGCAAAGGTGCACATAGACCCCTTAAAAAGCGTAGATCAGCTGGTCAATATTACAATGAAAGCCATTCGTCCGCTTATACCTATACGCTTTGAAGAGATCAGTATTGCTGTGAAAATCCCTCCCGAATATGCTCCCAAAGCATACGGAGATATTTCCAAGATAGGAAGTATTACGAAAGAAGAATGGCAGCGTGACGGCTCCTGGATTGCAGTAGTAAGAATTCCGGCAGGAGTCCAGACTGATTTTTACGCTCTTATAAATCATCTTACTAAGGGAGAGGCTCAAACTAAACTTTTATAAGAGGATGTTGGATGGATAAAAAAATAGTGATCCCTGGTGACCTGCTATCCGATAATTCGAGAAAAACCGGATACGGGACTTATGTCAAGAATGACAAGATCTATTCTTTATTTTGTGGTATTGAAAATCTCAAAGAGGATAAAGTTGGAGTGATCCCTCTTGCGGGAGTTTATATTCCTTCCGTAAATGATGTGGTGATCGGGATCGTTATTGTGGTTACGCCATCCAACTGGATAATGGATATTGCTTCTCCTTATGATGGCCTGTTCCATGTATCCGAGTATCCCAGAAGAATAGAGTCCCGGGAGATGCGTGAAGTTCTGGACGTAGGTGACTCTATAATCCTTAGAGTAAAAGACGTAGACGATTCTATGAAAGTCGAGCTTACCCTCAGGGATTCGAGCTTCCATAAACTGAGAACAGGCCAGATTGTTGAAGTTGAGCCTGTGAAAGTCCCACGTGTGATAGGACATGGTGGTTCCATGATCTCAATGCTGAAGAAAGAAACAAACTGCAGCATTTTCGTTGGCCAGAACGGCAGAATATGGATCGATGGAAAGGACGACGATGTGGAACTTTTAAGTAAAGCTCTCCGGAAGATTGAAGCTGAAGCCCAGCGTTCAGGACTGACAGACAGGATATATAACTTTTTGAAAGATGAGCGAAGCAAGCAGAAAGAGGCAAAGCCCGCCAAGTTTTTCAAAAGTGGTAAGAAAGAGGTAAAAGTACCAAAAGAAGATCATTCCGAGGAGATTTACAGGAAGATCGATGTACTGCTGGATCCGAACAACTGAGTTCTGGATAGGCGATTTTAGGGAAGCTTCTGTAAAGTAGTTGTTAGGAGTTTTTTGGAGATTTAAGTATGAGTGATAAACCTGAAAAATTAATCACTGACGATGGGCTGCGCCTTGACGGGAGGCATGCGGATGAAATCAGGCCCATGAAAATCGAGATCGGCGTTCTTTCGCGAGCCGACGGTTCATGTTATCTTGAGTGGGGAAGGAATAAGGTCCTCGTGGGTGTATTTGGCCCGAGAGAAGCGCACCCCCGTCGTTCACAGCGCGCAGATACCGCAGTTATACGTTATAAATATAACATGGCTTCTTTTTCTGTGGAAGACCGTGCCAGGCCCGGACCCAGCAGGCGGAGCATTGAAATTTCAAAAGTTTCCAGGGAAGCTTTTGAACCAGTTATTATGGCAGAGCTTTTCCCAAAAACTGCAATCGATATTTTTGTGGAAGTACTTCAGGCTGATGCAGGGACAAGGACAGCAGCAATTAATGCCTCAAGCATAGCGCTTGCAGATGCAGGCATTCCTATGAAAGGGCTGGTTACTTCATGTGCTTTTGGAAAAGTCGACGGGCAGATTGTGCTTGACCTCAATAAAGAAGAGGATAATCATGGTGAGGCTGATTTTCCTGTTGCAATGACACAGGATGGAGAAATTACCCTGCTTCAGATGGACGGGAACCTAACTCCTGATGAAATTCGGAAAGGTTTTGAGCTTGTTAAAAAAGGCTGCAAAGAAATCCTTGAAATTCAGCAGGCAGTACTGAGAAAGAAGTTTGAGACTCCTGTTGAAGAGCCTGAAGCCGAAGTCACTGAAGAAGCTGAAGAGAGTGAACTAGAAGCTGTAGAAACGGAACCTTCTCTTGAATATGCTCCCGAGGCAGCACTTGTAGAAAAAATTATTGAGGAAGCCAAGGAGCCTGAGGAAGAGCTCTCCGAAGAAACCGTTGAAGCCTGTGCTGTTAATGAAGAGGCTCCTGAATGCGACAAGGTTGAAAAGATAATTAAAGATGCTGAGGCTGAAGTAGTAGAAGGAGAAGCCTTAAAAGAAGTTATTGAAGCCGAAATTAAAGAAAAGGAAACTGAAGAAGAGGCATTTGAGGACGAAGCTGAGTTTGAATCTGCTTTTGAGGCTTCTTTTGAGGAAGTTCCCGAACCTGAAGAGCTTGAAGAGTCTGAGTTTGAAGAAAACGTTTCTGAAGACGAAACAGAAGTTGAGCCCGAGATAAAGGAATCTGCTGATGAGGAAGCTCAGCCTGAAGTAGAAACTCAGCTTGAAGAAGAAAAGGCAGAGGTTGAAGAAGAGTCTCAGCTTGAGCAGGAAATCCAGCCTGAAGAGGAAGTACAGTCTGAAGAAGAAGTGCAGCCTGAAGAGGAAGTACAGTCTGAAGAAGAAGAAGTGCAGCCCGAAGAAAACGATGGGACGGAAGAGGTTGTTTCAAAAGGAACTTTTGAATCTGAGCCAGGGATAGAGTCCGAAGCCGAGTCCAGGAAAGAGGCTCTTGAACAGATAGTAGAAGAGCCTGAAGAGGAGTGCAAAGGGCCCTGGAAGGTAGTTAAAGACCCCTCTGAATCCGGAAGCAGAGGTGAAAACGATGAGTGAAGTTATTGCTACGCTTAAGAAGGATTATATTTACAACCTTATGATTAAGGGAAAGCGCCAGGATGGACGTGGATTTAAAGATTTCAGGGATATCAAGCTCGAAACGAATGTTATCTCAAAAGCCGAGGGCTCGGCAAAGGTAACCCTTGGAGACACTCAGGTTCTTGTGGGGGTTAAGCTACAGCCAGGAACTCCTTTTCCGGATTCTCAGGACGAAGGCGTAATTATTACTAATCTGGAACTCAATCCTATTGCTTCCCCTGAGTTTGAGCCAGGCCCACCCAGAGAAGAAGCAATCGAAATGGCAAGGGTTGTAGACAGAGGAATCAGGGAAGCAGGCGCAATTGATATAAAGAAGCTTTGCATAAGCGTTGGAGAATCCGTCTGGATCATCTATATAGATGTTCATGTCCTCAATGATGACGGAAATGTCATTGATGCATCCTGTCTCGCTGCTATTGCGGCTCTTATGACTACAGTCGTCCCGAATGAGCAGCAGGGAATCGGTGCGGACGTACCTCTTGCAATGAAAGAGATGCCTGTGGGTGTGACTCTTGCCAAAATCGGTTCAAAGCTGATGGTGGATCCATCACTGGATGAGGAAGCGGTTTGTGAGACAAAACTAACTGTGGTCTCAAGTTCTGACGGATCTATCGCAGGCATGCAGAAAATGGGTCCTGCTCCGTTCACCGAGGCTGAGGTGCTGGAAGCAATAGATATGGCATGCGAAAAGGCAGCCGAACTCAGGGAGCTTTACCTGGAAGAACTGGTAAAGAAGGAATGACAAAGCAGGACTAATTAAGTATAAATATTAAATGCAGTATTACGGTCTAAGTATACGTTCAAATGTGATTATAGAATCTGTCTGGGTATCAGGGTCCCGATCCGCAAGCTAGCAGGTTCTTAAATTCAATCACTTAGAATTAAACGTTTCATTAAGGAGTTTTAACGATGGCAAAAAAGTTCACTAAGAAAGGAAGGATTTCCAGGTCAGCAGGCAGATTCGGTGCTAGATATGGGAGAAAAGACAGAAAGCTTGTTGCAGACCTGGAAGAACGCATGCGGGCTCCGCACGTATGTACAAAATGTGCCAGGCCTACCGTGAAAAGAATCGGGACCGGGATCTGGAAATGCAGCAAATGCGGACACACCTTCGCTGGCGGAACTTATATTCCCTATACCAGTGTTGGTCAGACTTTGCTGCGTACGATGAAGAATGTTGCTGAGGCAAAGTAATATCTTAAGGTTGTGGTTGTATGGGTTATAAATGCACTCGATGTAAACAGAAAGTGGAAATCGACTACGAGTACACAGGTATAAGGTGTCCGTACTGTGGGCACAGAATCCTGGTAAAAGAGCGTCCTACAACCATTAAACGCATTAAAGCCGAGTAAGGATGCTGGTTTAACCCGGCTGACAAACGAAAGTATTAGATAAAAATGGGCTTCTGTGAATGTAAGCCCTCCTATCTAATAATTCAATGCGTAAATTCGATGCGTAGGGCAAACAAAAAATAGGCGCTCTATATTCAGACAAAACATATACCAAACTTTACTTTGATTTTATATATCGAGGTAATAGCAATAAACAGTTGCTATGCTCAGTATTTTTTAGGAACTGAAAAACTCACGGATTTTGATTCCTTTTCACAATTTCCTCAATATTTTTGAACTCTATTTTTGAACTCTATTTTTGAACTCTATTTTTGAACTTTATAATTCCCAGAGCCTATAGAATTATGATATTTTCTGCCAACTACCTGACATCAAACATAGAAAGTATAAGGAACACATAGCTTTTCTCTTAATGTCTCTTGATATCTGTCAGAAAAAAGCTATGCGTTTTAAATGCAAAAAGTAATATAAAAAAATAAGAACGGTTTTTACAGAGTTTAAGTTTTGTTTCATTCTGTTTGTCAGGAACTAACGAAAACGCACAAAAGGTCATTCAAGTATACTTTAGCTAACTAGTATATTTAAATGCACATAACATATATATAAATTACCTCCTATAAAATAGTTTGATTACGGTTAATATTGAGTTTGCTTGAGGAATAGAAAATGGAAGAACATACTACGGACAAGTCCAAGATTGAAAAACTAACTGAAGAACTCAAAGAGATGGCTTTGACCCTTGGAGCCTTTAAAGTGGGCATTGCGACTACTGAAACTCTTGCAGGCGGCCCTCCTTCTGCCGATCTTACATACGTTCTGCCAGACGCAAAATCTGCAGTCGTTTTTGCCCTAGCTTTTGACCAGAGCCTTATTGAACCTTATTTCAGAAAAGAGGAAAATAAAGCTCTTGACACTAATAAGGTACGGACCACTACCCTTGCCAATGGAGTAGCCCTCGAAATGGCAGGATTCTTACAGCAGTATGGTTACAAAGCTGTTCCGCAGATTGCGAATTTTGTTTACCGTCAGGACTCGGAAAACTGGTTGCTGGATATGCATCCACCTATTTCCCACAGATATCTTGCTGTCCGCTCCGGAATAGGGCATTTTGGGTATTCAGGGAACATTATCACCAGTGAATACGGGTCAGCAATTGTACTGGCGTCGGTAGTTACGGATGCTGAGCTTATCCCAACCGAACCCCTGCCTGAAGACGAAAATTACTGTGACGAATGCAAGATCTGTCTTGCTGTCTGTTCGTCCGGATATGTGGACCCACTTGAGAAGGTCACTGTAACTCTTGGAGGAAAAGAGTTTAGCTATGGGAAGAGGAGAAGTAACAGCCGCTGCTTCCTTGTCTGCGGTGGGCTTACGGGTCTGAATTCTTCGGGAAAATGGTCCACATGGTCTCCTGCACGCTTTGAAATCCCCAAAAAAGATGAGGATTTTATTGCTGCGCTGCCTAAAACCATAGAAGCGTACCTGGAAAGACCTAAAATTAAAGGCGGATTTTTTATATGTCTAATTCCAGGAAATAGAATGGAATATACCTGTTCCAGCTGTCATTTTGTCTGCCACCCTGACAAAGAAATACGGAAAGCACGTTATAAGATGCTTACCGAAAGTGGAGTGGTCATACAGGAACCGGATGGAACTCTTAAGGCAGTGTCTCCTGAGGAGGCAAAAAAGTATGTTGAGGCCATGCCACCGGAGAGGCGGAAACTATACGAATCTGTTTCAGAGGAACAACCTGTATAAAATAGAACTTTGTTTTTCATAGTAAAATGGAAAGTTTCATCATAAAGTAATGAAAAAAATGGACTTTACTTACTAGTGAATAAAGTATATTTCATTTACTAGTGGAAAAAGTATATTTCATTTACTAGTGGAAAAAATATACTTTATTTACAATGGTAAAAGGAAAGACATATGACTCTTAAAAACAAAATTGAAAGTATTATCAAGGGAGCTATTGCAAGTCCGTGCACTAAGACTCGATATCGCGAACCTCTCATAGGCTATGCTTCAGCCAGTGACCCAATTTTTGATGAAATGAAAAAGATCATTGGTCCTCATCACCTGCACCCTAAAGAGATTTTTCCCGAAGCTAAAACTGTTGTTTCTTTCTTCCTGCCGTTTGAAAAAGAACTTGTGAAACAGAACTGGCAGTCTCCTGGTCCTATAAGTGAATGGATTCAGGCCAAAAGTGAAACCGACTGTCTTATAGGTAAAATCAATGAAAAACTAAAGGCTGAACTGGCAGAAGAAGATATACGGGCTGTTGTGCCTGGAATTATTTTTGATTATAAGAGTAAAGGCTTCGACGTTGCCTGGTCCCACAAAAGTGCTGCTTATGCTTCGGGACTGGGTACTTTTGGAGTCCACCATATGCTTATTACAAAAGCAGGGTGTGCAGGCCGTTTTGGGACTCTGCTGATCTCTGCCGAAATCCCTCCCACTCTGCGCCCAAATGAAGAGTTCTGCCGTTACAAAAAAGGAGAGAGGTGCCTTGTTTGTGTGGACAGATGTCCGGCCGGAGCCCTCAGTATAAGGGGACTTGACAAAGAAAAGTGTTACAGGCAGCTTCAGGAAAACGCCAGTGTTTTTCCCGAACTTAATCAGTTTGCCTGTGGAAAATGTGCAACCGGACCCTGTGCTCTCAGATCTCTCTAAAAAGGAGAAAAGTCATTTTACTTTTCCAGGACACCATCTTTATAGGTTCCTCCCAAATCAACCTTAAAACTAAGAATACAAGAATGCTTGTTTTGGGCAAATAATATGTACTTAGGTTTCCCAACAAAAGTACTCTTAAATTTGGAAAAATAGGAGAATACTTGAGGAAAACATCCTCGTGTACTTTCATGCACTCTCATGCAAAATAACACTTAAAAAGTTTTTTTCTATCAGTCAAGTAATATCAGGGTATAGGGCAAAGGTGCAGTATCATCCAGTGGAAACTTCTGAAGTGGCATGTTAAGTTTATCAAGTGTTTTATCCATCCTGATACCAAGCCCCATAAGACATGGCCTGCGGAGGGTAGGGTGATGACAGGGACCTTTATCTCCGGCACATTTTACGATCGAGTAGTCGCTTGTGGCACACCAGGTACACATTCCCGGAAAGGTTGCAAGAGCTGTGTTATGGCCAAGTATCCAGGCAAGTTTTTCAAGTTCCAGGACTCCAGGCTGAATTATTTCTTTACGGTCTTTCATTATTGTTTTCAGGTTATTCTGGTACTGTTGTTTTACAATCTCATCTTTGGGAGGCTCAATGGAGTATTTCGAGAAATTCTCACTGACTTCTCGGGAAAAAATATTATCCGATTTCCATTCGACAAGAAGAGCCCATTCGTAATCTGCAAGCATCTTTTTAAATTCATCTACTGCAGGAACGAACGGAGGACATACCCGGCTTCCATAACCGTTGCACCCAAAAATGCACTTTAAAACTGTTCGGTTTTCAACCACAATATCTGCTGCTTGGATGAGTCTTACGTTACTTGCCCCCAGTTCTTTTGCTTTTTCTTCCAGTTTCCTGTAGTTTTCGTCGTTTATCATATTTTTACTCCTTATTTCGGAAGCCTGATAGTTTTACGATATAATGTGATCACAAAGTAATGAGAAAACGGATTTTGTTTATACTGAAAAAAGAAAATAATCTTTACTTTGTTTTGTAAAGTAAAGGAATTTTCAGATATTTTCATTTTCAGAATTTTCATCTTCATTTTATTGTTTAACGAAATTACGTTTTTATTTAAATAATATATAATTACCGGACTTGTTTCACTCTTTCTTTGCTTTCTTCTGCAAGCATTCTTCCGCAAGCATGACTTTCCTACCGCAAAGATCACATGTTCCTTCATCCATAATACCTGGCTGCCTTGGAGCTTCTCCTCCACAAATTCCACACTTTACCATGAAGTCACCTCCTTTCTTTTAATAATTGGCGCCCTTTGTATGTTAAGTATTTATAGTTCAGTTACAATTATATATTTAATCGTCATTGAAATATATCAAGTATGTTAGTATGACTTTGAGAGTTAAAAGAATACACAAAAAACAAAGTTAAAGATTTAAAAATGAAAGAAAGACAAATTATGGAGTTTTAATAATGGGAGTAGAAAACAGTATTAAAGAAAAATGTCCTGTGAACCAGGTAGTATCGGAGGATCAGAAAACAGAGGAAATGAAGGCTGTTAGGGAGAAACTTTCTGAGATACATAATGATATTAAAAAAATAATTGAATGTTCAAACAAACTTTACTTCGAAGCTGCTCTTGAAAACTCAAAACGCGAGTATTCAAATATTCTTCTTAATCATCTATTCGAAGACGTAGAAACTGGGCTTGAGCGCAATATGGTAAAAAAGTGCCCTGAGAAAGTAAATTGCACTTCCATATTTACATCTCTCCTGCAACAGAATGCGGAACTTATTAAACATGGCAAAGTTGATGGCATTCTAATTTCAAACAATAGAAAAAGGCTAGATGAATTGAGATGTGGAGCTCCTTTCAGTAAATGCGAGCAGTGTTTTTCTGAAGTTTCGAGCCTCTTCATTAAACAGGTTAATCTTATGCGTTCTATGAGGGTTTATTCAGATAACCAGGAGCACAAATCCAGTATTTCATCCATTAAAACTGATACTATTATGAGCGAGATATTGGAACCTGTTTCAAATAACCATCGTCTTGAAATTCTAAAGGCAGTCGCATACGAAATGAAAAGTTTCTCTGCTTTCTCTGAACTGACAAACCTTAGAGGAGGAAACTTGCTTTTTCACCTGCAGAAACTTTTAGACAACGGTTTGATTCTGCAGATGCATGAGAGAGGTGACTATATGATTACTGATAAAGGATTTAAAATTCTACAAGGCTTACAAGAAATCTATTCTTCACTCCAAAACTCGCAGATGCAGAATCACACGGAAAACATTCTTCAGGAAGAGAAAAAAATCAGGACTTGATTATTTAATTCCGGCCTTCCTGCTTTCAGAACCATGGAGAGAAAGTAATATATACTTCTAACTTGTCAAGGGAAGTATGCTGGTTACCTCTTCTCGAAAACCTTCTGCAAGAACCAGGACGCTTTGCAAGTTGCTTTCGCGGTTTATAGCTGGCAGATGTATAACGCGCGGAAAAATGGGAATGCAGGAACTTCTGGAGTTTGCGGAAGGAGGACCTCTTATAGTCGTAGGAGAATACCACGGAAATCCAGGGGAACTCAGCTTTTACGACGAAGCCGGAAAGCTCCTTTTTTCACTCAGGTTTACGGACTGGTACTCCAAGGAACTTGATTCTTACTGGTTTTCCGATATCGAGCCCAGGCTTACAGGACAGGGAGAAATTGCGGACGCCTTTGAGTCTTTTTTCCATTTTCTAAGAGTGGAAAGCGATAAAATTGATCAATTACCTCCAGGTTCCACCTTAATAGTGATTGGAGAAAAAGATATTGATTTTATAGGCAATGGAACGTCCCTTTTTAAACTTAATCTCCGAGGTTTTAAAAAGTATTGACCTCAAAATCCTTATACTTAAAGCAAAATTTATAAATCAATTTATATAATGAATTGTATATAATAAGAATTTTCTATGATAAGAATCTTAAGACAATTCTCATAAGAAACTGGAAACCGATTTTTCCCCTTACTCATTTCAAAAATATGCAAAGAACATTTATCAGAGGGAATTCCTTGAAACTTTTCGCAGAATTTGCTTTTGAAACTGAAACTGCAGAAACGGTTTACATGGCTCTCCTGCCCGAACTCGACGACAGTTTCTCACAAAGGTCTGCAATAGGCCTGTCCCTTGAAGATAAAAATAAGCTTGTACTCAGCGTAAAAGCTGAAGACGCAGTATCCCTGCGTTCAGCGCTGAATACCTGGTTCAGGCTCATTCAGATTGCCCAGGAAGTTCTTGAAACCACATATGAAGTCAGCTGTTAGTCCCCCAAGCCTTTTTAATAATTGCTTGCCCGCAAGCCTTTTAAAAAAAGGCTTGAGCGAAAACCACTGCCAAATCTAAAACATAACGAAGGCATGATCACAAGCCTTTTTAATAATTGCTTGCCCGCAAGCCTTTTAAAAAAAGGCTTGAGCGAAAATTACTGCTAAATCTAAAACGTCATGACGGCGTGATCAAACGGCGCAACGGTTGCGGCCCAACGGTTGCGGTACAACGGTTGCAGGTCAATGGTTACGGAATAGCACTTGTTCTCAAAAGGGCGGGTATAATTACGGGTACAGATGTTTTCTTTTCCCTATAGTTGTGTTATAAACTATTAAGTAAATTTTTTCCATGTCTGTCAGGTTATAGGACAAACATAACAGGCAATAAAATTACATGAATTATGGGGATCTCTATGAGTGATAGGGTGGAAAATGAGTAAAAGTAGATACAAAACAAAAAATTTAATGAGATTTCGTTTAGTTCATTTGATCCCGGCAAGCAAAAAATAAGTTATTAAGATACACCGGAATTTATGCAAGGGCTGGAGGTTCGGTTCAATTTATTTTAACATTTTAAACCTCTTTTAAGCTCTTTCTTTCTTCTGAGCCTTTTCTGCCTTTTATTTTCACGTTTTTAGTAGTTATGCGCTCCAGACTTTTTGGATTTAGGGCCTTTGTTTGGCCTGAAAGCCCGTTCCGGGCACTTCTTGGAATCGGTTTTCCCGTGCACTTCAAAACCCAGGCTGAAACATTCGCCTTTTAGCTCATCAATAGCCGTATAGTATCTACAATCTTGGCATGTAGGCATTCGGATTACTACCTCCAGTTATATGAAGGCCACCTGGTCTTAGTCCCAGAGTGTTTGCCCGGATACAACCTTCTAAAGCAAGAGATCATTTATTTTCAGATACCTTAAGTACGGATGTATCCTCTAAATAATATGTATCTGTAAATAAAACATTTTTGGTAGACTATCAGAATGAAGGTAGGGATTGGGATTCGGTCAACAGTCGGGAAATTGCAATAACTACATAAAGTTCTTTATATTGATGCCCAAAAAGCTTTTACCGGTTATTTATAATTTGCTTGCCGGTTATTTGATAGCTATCTGTTGGTTGTTTGATACAACTTGCCAGCTCTGGGCACTGTACACTTTTTGTTAATAGTCGTGTTTACAGAAAAGTGTATTTGGCTGAGGATGTTTCCCAGCAACGATGAATTCTTTCTGGGTAAAGTTATTTTTCCGAGAAGGTTCTTGAGTCAAATCTCTTCATAGTCATCAAATTCAACATCAAGTACGGGAAGCTCGATTATTTCTCCTTCCCTATTATAGCATGTCCAGCTTTGACTATTATAGGGACGGCCAACTATAATATGGTAGTTACCTGTTTTAGAAAAGAGATGCAGGTCAGCTTGTGAAGGACTGCGGTTCGGTCCTGGATGACTGTGAACCGAGCCTGCGGCTTTAATGTTCGGCATCATATAAAGCCTTAGAACGGCATTTGAATCGCTTGATTCCGTGCCAGGTAATATAAGAACTTCAGTGATGATGCCGTCTTTTTCCTGCAAAAGTCCGGCAAATTCCTGAGGAGCCATTGATTTACTCGCTTCAAGGATAAAGTTAAGGGTATCACGGGCTATTCCTTTAATTTGCATAAAAGACTATTCTTCTGAAAAGGTATATCTTTTCTGCGGTAACTAGTGCAGAATGCGTTAACTCTGTCGCGAGTTTTTCCGTAATTAATCGATCAGGAATTCTTGGAATTGAAAACACTGTCAATAAACACCGAGTTAAGGCAGCTGGTTCAGTTTAGTTTACGTCAGTTAGTTCAGTGAATCAGTTTAATAATTCTAGCCAGTGGGTTTATCTACAGCTTGCGCAGACTATTCACACAGGACGTTTTAGTTCTTAGAACTTAATCGCGTTAGGAATTTGCTGCAATATTAAGCATTGTCAGGGGGTACTGAGATCAAAAATATGCACTCAGCCTCAGAGCTGGAAACTTATCTGAAAAATAATTCCGGAAAATACCTGGAAAAGGACTCAGAAAAGAGCCCGGAAAAGGACTCAGAAAAGGATTCGGGAAAGAGTCTGGAAAAACACCAGGAAAAGGGCAATGATGCACACACATCCTTGTATCAGGAGTCACTTGCCGTGCACCGACGGTTTGGGGGTGTACTGGAAGTTGCTAGCAAAGTTAGCCTCCAAACAATACACGATCTCAGCGTTGCCTATACACCAGGAGTTGCCGAGCCGTGCAGGAAGATAATCAAGGATCCGGAACTTGTCTACCTCTATACGCTGAAGAGAAATACTATTGCTGTTGTCACTGACGGATCGGCAGTGCTAGGACTTGGAAACATAGGACCCTATGCTGCACTGCCTGTTATGGAAGGAAAGGCGATAATTTTCAAAGAATTTGCAGGCATTGATGCTTTTCCAATTTGCCTGGATACGCAGGAAACCGAAGAAGTGATAAAAGCAGTAAAGCAACTGGCTCCTGTATTCGGAGGCATTAACCTTGAAGACATTAGCGCTCCTCGTTGCTTTGAAATTGAGAGCAGGCTGCGTGAAGAACTCGATCTGCCAGTTATGCACGATGACCAGCACGGGACAGCCATTGTAGTTTTTGCCGGACTTCTCAATTCCCTTAAAATTGTGAATAAGAAGTTAATTGAACTCCATATAGTAATTTCAGGTCTAGGGGCTGCAGGAGTAGCAATTTTTCGGTTTCTGGTTAGGGCAGGAGCAGATCCGGCAAGAATTCTTGTCTGTGACAGTAAAGGACTCGTATACAAAGGCCGGAAAAATGGCATGAACTCTGTAAAAGAGGAAATTTCCAGGCTCACAAACCCTGAAAAAGTGAAAGGAAGGCTTGAAAATGCCTTACCGGGCGCTGACCTTTTTATCGGTGTCTCTGTTGGAGGCATAGTCAGTGAGGAAATGGTTCGGTCCATGGCAAAAGATGCAATTGTAATGGCTATAGCAAACCCTGTGCCTGAAATTATGCCTGATGCCGCAAAGCGGGCAGGAGCAAGGATTATTGCTACAGGCAGGTCAGATTTTCCAAACCAGCTTAATAATTGTCTTAGCTTCCCTGGAGTTTTCAAAGGAGCTCTCAGCACCTGTGCGAGAAAAATAACGCCTGAGATGGAAATGGCTGCGGCTCAGGCGCTTGCTGGGGTCGTAACACTAAGCGAACTTTCTGAAGATTACATAATTCCTGACCCTCTGGACAGGCGTGTAGTGCCCGCGGTTTCGAAAGCTGTTGCAGGTGCATCGCTTGAAAGTTGTGTTGCAAGGAAAAGACATGAAGACCAGCTCTAAATAAAATGGATTTACTGGAAAACCATGTTTGTGGATAGACTTTTCTAACCATCAACTTTTTTTAAAATTTAAAAGTATGTTTTTTAATTTTTACAGCGAGTCATCGGTTTCTGACTCTATTTACTTCTAACTCTATTTACTTCTGACTCTATTTATTTCTCTCCTACCAAGTAACTAAAACACTATTGAAATTAATTATTTTACAGAATTCGGGCCTAAAGGGGAATTATCAAAATATTAGAAAGTCAAATATAGTTGTAAAACTATTTGTAAATGTAAATTGTATATTTTTGTTAAGTATTAAAGGAATGGAACAGATAAGACATAAAAAATTTCATCTAGTTGTTTTAGCATCAGTAGTTTTGGTTATATTGAATATGTTTTCAGTCCTCTTTTCATCTGCGGTACTTGCAGCTACTATACAAGATACTCCAACCACAATTACTAAAACTCAGATTACAACCAGTGGGTCAGCAGAGAGGCCTGCTATCTTCAGTGATAAAATAATATGGCAGGATTACCGCAACGATATTACTGATATCTATATGTACAACCTCTCGACTTCCAAAGAAGTTCAGATAACCACCAGTGGATCAGCGGAAGCGCCTGTTATCTATAATGATAAGATAGTTTGGATGGATGGGCGTAATGGAAACTTTAGCCTTGAGAAACCCGATATCTACGTGTACGATCTCTCTACTTACAAAGAAACACGAGTTACCACTAATGGTTCGTACTCTACTTCTCCTGCAATCTATAAGGATAGGATAGTGTGGACGAACTACAGTAGTAGTGTTCAAATGTACAATCTTTCCACTCACCAGAAAAGTCAGATATCTAGCAGTGAATCAATGATATTTAGTCCTACTATTTATGGTAATATTATAGCATGGGAAGACTTTAGAGTTTTTAGAGAAGAAAATGCCCAGGTTGGTAGCAATACATCTGATTTTTCCATCCATAAAAAAAATCCAACCCGCGACATCTGTTTTTACGATCTATCCACTCACAAGAAAATTCAGATAACTACCGATGGATCAGCA
This sequence comes from Methanosarcina spelaei, assembly GCF_002287235.1. Classification (GTDB taxonomy): domain Archaea; phylum Halobacteriota; class Methanosarcinia; order Methanosarcinales; family Methanosarcinaceae; genus Methanosarcina; species Methanosarcina spelaei. Next base: position 2,038 of record NZ_LMVP01000468.1, on the reverse strand, counting down.
GCACATCCCGCTATTTATGAGGATAGGATAGTGTAATTACGATTGGCGTAATGGAAACTGGGATATCTACATATATAATATCTCTACTTCCACAGAAACTCGAGTTACCACAAACGGATCAGCACAGGATCCTGCTATTTACGGTAATAGAATTGTCTGGGTGGATGGGCGTAATGGAAAATCGGACATTTATGTGTACGATCTCTCCACTCACAAGGAAATTCAGATTACGAACAGTGAATCGTCTAAGGAATTTCCTGCGATTTATGAGAACAAGATAGTATGGGAGGATTCTTTCAATGGAAGCTCCAATATCTATATGTGTAATATCTCAGGAGATGAGTCTGAAATCAAAATACCTGTAGCCAATTTCAGCAGTAACGTCACCGAGGATCATGCTCCCCTTTCTGTAAAGTTTACGGACCTATCAGAAAATGCAACTGGATGGAACTGGAATTTTGGAGATAGAACTAATTCAACTAAGCGAAATCCAATTCATACATACTCTTTAGCTGGAAAATATACAGTAAGGCTAACAGCAAACAACAACGAAAATGGAACGGATATAAAGACAAGTGAAATAAAGGTACAAAGCGCTCCTCGAGAGACTCCTTGTGGATTTAATCTTTTGATTCTTGGAATAATTATGTTCTATTTGTTTAGAAAGTCAACATGAAGCTGTGTCAAAGTAAACAGACGCCTTATAACACTAGAAAAATCCATTCTTTCAATAAAATCCAGAAATCCAGTTTATGAATCTCTTTAGTAAACTCGAAAAACAGATATTATCAAGCCAGATTACAAGTGAGAAAGCAGTACAAAGAGTTAAGGTAAAAAGTAGTGCGATTTTAAGTTCGCATACCAATTTTCAGAACCATTATTTCACAAATAATTTGAACTTAAATAACATAATTTTTCTGTCATATCTAATGAGGTGATCTGAAATGAATTGCAATGAACTGAAGGCTGGCCAAACTCTTGTTTGTGAAAGATGCGGACTTGAACTTAAAGTGATAAGCGAGTGTAAAGACGACAAATGTGCCATAGGTTGTGTGGGTGATATTGACTGTTGTGGAGAGCCGATGAAACTTAAAGAGTAAGTAAAAGGGTTAAGACTTATGCAGTTGAGATGCAAAATCAAGTCAAGTAAACATTGTGATTTTGAATTACTATTCAGACAGTTAAAGGTTCAATGTTATTGATTTTTCAGTTCAACTGCATAAGTCCTATGAGTAAAATGAAAGAGTAAAAACGAGAAAGTAAGCAAGTAAACTTCGAGAATACATAATGGATAAATCTAAAAAAACTACGTTAAATCCTCAGTTTTATGATGCTTTTCTTACTAATTTTCCCTCAGATAATTCTTTTTTCCATTTGATTACTACTTTCTTTTTGTTTTCTGTCGATTTTTCATTCCTACGTAAGTAAAAAGTATTAGAATTTCAGGTAAGATGATTTGAACAACGTCAAGGAATAAAGTTAAACGAAAATGAAAAATTTAGGTGCCGTATCTGTTAAAACAGAAACTGGAGACATAAAGACTGAAAACATAGAGACTGAAAATATAGAAATTGGTTGTAGATAAGTGGTATAGAGAAGTCTTCTACGAAGCCGGACGTGTAATTAAACTATTTTTTGTTACTATTCAGGTAGCCTTTTTAGGGCTACACAATTTTTCCTCTTTTCGAGGAAAAATTGGATTTACAATGAGTTATTTCTATCTTTGATGAAACGTGAAGAGATTCTTGCTCTGTGTACTTCAAACCCTGAAGTTATTGCAACTTACATTGAGAGTCTTGAATCTCAAATAAAACAGCTTAGTGAAAAATTGCAAGTTTTAGAATCTCGCTTAAATCAAAATAGCAGAAACAGCAGTAAACCTCCTTCTACTGATTTTTTTGTCAAAGGAAAACCTAATCCCAAGAGTCTCCGTAAAAAGAGCGAAAAGAACCCTGGAGGTCAAGAAGGTCATCCAGGAACAACTCTTAAAATGGTTGATAATCCTGATTAGGTAATAGAGCATTCTTTGAACTGCTGC
>NZ_LMVP01000467.1 GCF_002287235.1 Methanosarcina spelaei | reverse complement strand
TCCGTTTTTTTCATTTAAACCGGAACTTTGTTCCAGGCATCCTCCTGTAAAAAGGGAGACTATGAGGATTAAAAAAACCAAATGAATTGCAACTAACTTGGTTTTGTACTTCATTCTTTCATCTCGGTCACTTTGGGTCACTATCTGATTCTGGGTCACTATCTGATTCGAGCTTTCTCGCTCAAAAAGGTGGGATTTCTGCCTTCTCAGTCTTATAGTTCAGATGTCCTGTTTTGCAACCGAAGACTTGCATAGGCTTATAGGGGAGAGGGAGGTAAATT
>NZ_LMVP01000466.1 GCF_002287235.1 Methanosarcina spelaei | reverse complement strand
TAAATTTTGTAACAAAAAAATAAATATCCTAATCTATATATTCGTCTATGATTATATTTGCGTATGAAAAACGAAGACCACCGAAAGTTCAAGATTTAGGACTGTATTTGGTACTGAGTTCATATTCTGAACAAAAAAGTTCCAAATTATAATTTCGGTGTGTCTAAAATTGAATAAATCAAAAGGGGGTAAAAAGTAATGGTAGCTCAAAGTCCTGATTGTTCCAGTCTCGCAGAAGTGCTGGACAGGATACTTGACAAGGGAATAGTTGTAGACACATGGGC
>NZ_LMVP01000465.1 GCF_002287235.1 Methanosarcina spelaei | reverse complement strand
CTGTTAACTTGACAGTAAAGAACGCTGTAGGCAGTAACACGGTAACAAAAACAGACTATATAAAAGTGACAGCAAAACCTGTTGCTGAATTCTCTGCAACTCCTACCTCAGGAAAAGCACCATTAACGGTTGCCTTTACTGATAAAAGTACTGGAACACCAACTAAATGGAAATGGAATTTTGGAGATGGAACGTCGTCCACAATCCAGAATCCAAAGCATAAGTATTCAAAAGCAGGGAGTTATACAGTGACGTTGACGGCAACAAATACTGTAGGCAGCAACACG
>NZ_LMVP01000464.1 GCF_002287235.1 Methanosarcina spelaei | reverse complement strand
GGCCCGAAGCATACCCCATCCTTTAGGGTGGGGTGGCCGCACGCAATTTGATTTTGAGACAGTTCCTTAGCTGTTTTATTTGAGATTCAAGACTCTCAATGTAAGTTGCAATAACTTCAGGGTTTGAAGTACACAGAGCAAGAATCTCTTCACGTTTCATCAAAGATAGAAATAACTCATTGTAAATCCAATTTTTCCTCGAAAAGAGGAAAAATTGTGTAGCCCTAAAAAGTGTCAAGGCCGGTGAATAATTCCTCATTTTAGCCGGATTAAAATTCCTCAATACC
>NZ_LMVP01000463.1 GCF_002287235.1 Methanosarcina spelaei | reverse complement strand
CATACGGTTCCTAGGGGAGAAAGGAGGAGCAATCCTCCCGACTTACCCAACAGTATTCTAATTATGGACCTTCGATTTACGAGCATTCGACCTATTAACTTACACTTCTTTTTCCTTGTACAGGAAAGCTTTTCTTGATAGGCGGGATTCATATGTAACAGTCCTCATGCCTGGTTTATAACGATTACACTTTATTTGCAACCTGTAATCTGTTGTATTTCAAGCCTTTTCAAAAAAGGCTTGAGCGAAAACGACGAGTTAACATTTGGATTTGAGAACCTTAGCCCC
>NZ_LMVP01000462.1 GCF_002287235.1 Methanosarcina spelaei | reverse complement strand
GGGAGAGGAATATGAAAATATATACCTCTAGTTGCGTTAACCTGCCGAAGCTAGGTTTTATAGTATATATTTCCGTTTTTTCGTCTTCATATGACTCACCTTTCCCGGCATAATATACTATTTTTGAACCGTCCGGAGACCATATCTGTGACTGTTTTGACTGAGTTTGATGAGCAATTAATCCGGGCCGAAAGCTGGTCAGACCTTTACCGACCTTTCCGATGTCAATATAGTAGTCAATGTCAGCTGGTCCGTGCGCACAAACTGCTATTTTTGACGCGTCAGGTGAC
>NZ_LMVP01000461.1 GCF_002287235.1 Methanosarcina spelaei | reverse complement strand
TGTTTCCCTGAGCGGACAGGGAGGTCTCTGGTCCCTAGACAGCCATGCCAGGCCTACCAGCCATGGCGCAAGCATTCTTAATGAGTCTTGTTTCGGTCTTTGCGGCAAGAACTTCGTAAGGGCTCTTTGGAATAGGAGCTTTTCCACGTATAGAAGTCATCACACCATTAACAATAGTGTCTACTTCCTTTTCCAGAGCATAGCTCATGTGAACAGGCATAAACACGTTTTCTGAAATTGGAGACCCAGTCGGTCCACCCTGCACGATTGGCTTTGCCTTGTCACCAACACTTC
>NZ_LMVP01000460.1 GCF_002287235.1 Methanosarcina spelaei | reverse complement strand
TCTTTCCCTGAGCGGACAGGGAGGTCTCTGGTCCCTAGACAGCCATGCCAGGCCTTCCAGCCATGGCACATGCATTTTTAATGAGTCTTGTTTCGGTCTTTGCTGCAAGAACTTCGTAAGGGCTTTTTGGAATAGGGGGTTTCCCGCGCACCGAGGTCATTACACCATTAACAATGGTGTCTACTTCCTTTTCCAGAGCATAGCTCATGTGAACAGGCATAAACACATTTTCTGAAATCGGAGACCCAGTCGGTCCACCCTGCACGATTGGCTTTGCCTTGTCACCAACACTTC
>NZ_LMVP01000459.1 GCF_002287235.1 Methanosarcina spelaei | reverse complement strand
CAGCCAACTAACCTTAAGAGACTTTGCAAGGGGGCCTGAAAATGGTAGACACTACCAAAAACACCAAGCTCTTCACCAGCTACGGAGTAACAACTGCAAAAGCAACCACTCCCGAGATAGCAGCTAAACTGATTTCAAAAGCAAAGAGGCCACTTCTTGTGGTTGGGACCAAAATCCTTGACCCTGAGCTTTTGGACAGGGCAGTGAAGATCTCAAAAGCAAAAAACATCCCTATTGCAGCAACCGGCAGCTCAATGCCTGGCTTTGTTGACAAGGATGTAGATGCCAAGTACAT
>NZ_LMVP01000458.1 GCF_002287235.1 Methanosarcina spelaei | reverse complement strand
TTCAATGAGCTGGGCAGTGCAGGGCTTGTCATTCACAATAATATCGTCCCCGAGAAGCACGGCAAAAGGTTCATTTCCAATATGTTTTTCTGCCCTGAGAACCGCATCTCCGAGCCCATTTGGCTCTTTCTGGCGGATGTAGTGAATATCCACAAGAGAGGAAACGTCCCGGACAAGTTTTAGAAGTTCACTGTTATGTTTTTTCGCAAGATGCATTTCGAGTTCAGGAGAATCGTCGAAATAGTCCTCAATTGCCCGTTTCCCCCTGCCTGTAATAATGATTATATCCTCAATTCC
>NZ_LMVP01000457.1 GCF_002287235.1 Methanosarcina spelaei | reverse complement strand
TGAAAGGAAGGAATTACAAGCCTTCTCTGAATAAGGAAATCAAAAGGGGGCTATATCGTGAAAGAATCTGCGTATCATGTTGGATGTTTTCCTCCAGTTCTCCGAACGTTTTGCTCAAATCTTAAATACTTTCATATAATTCTATGAATTTTTTTGCAATCTTTTTAGAATCATGTACTTCCTCAACATATTTTCGTCCTTTTTTTCCTAATTCTAAGCGTAATTCTTTATTTTCAATAAGGAGTTTCAGATTATTGTAAAGGTTATTAGGATCGGTATTCAATATAGGTAATCCGTTATAACAGTTAGTGAATTCTTCATGTATACGGCATAATACTGGTTTTCCTAGAGCCATACATTCAATAGCGAAAATACCATGTGATTCTGAGTATAACTGGTCAATTATTATATCTGCTTTCCTATATATTTCCAAGGCTTCGTCGTTCGTTTTGTTTATAATTAAAATAAATTCAATAGAACAATTTTCATTTTTTAACTTTTCAATAGTGGAAATAACATACTTAGTTCCCTTTTTGTCTGTATCAGAAGGAGCATGGACAATTATTACTTCTTTATTTTTGCTATCATTACCTATATATGGAAATTTTTTTAAGTCTATTGCCTGCTTTACAACAAGGCTTTTAGGAGAATATGGCAATAATGAATAATCGCCTACTATAGTTGTGTCACAATATTTTGCGATTCTGCCAATTTTTTTTCGTATAGGGTCCTCATCTTTAAAAGAACAGATGGTTTGTAACTCAGATAAATTGTTAAAAAAAAGATAATTTTTAGCGATGCTATACTGTCTTATATCACTTCCCCAATAGTGCATAATGATTTTTTTCTTGAAAAATTTTAACAAAGGTAAATCGAGATTATATGGTAATAGACTTCCACCAAAATGAAAATGGAAAATATCGTATTTTAAAAAACATTTAATGAAATTATTGATCATAGTTGTATATCTTGACACTGTTGATTTTTCCGAGAGAGATAAATTTATATCAAAATGATAACTAAATTGATGTTGATTAAAAATCAGTACATCGGCTTCAATACCAAGCTCCCGTTGAGCGTTTGCTAAAATACTTGCTTGTCCAGCAATATTCATTGGTGCGTGTAAAACTTTCATGCAGCTCTCCCAATTTATATTCATTTGTATTCGGTTAAGGATTTTGAGCTGCTGATCTCGATTTCGACGGAAAAACTCAAACCCAAATGTTTAGTGTTTAAATTGAAATCGATATCAGATTCCAGTTTTGCATTTGATGAATAATTTAACAAATTTTATGAAAATCAATTCAATTGATAACGATTTTTCCTTAACCGATGACCAATGAATTTATATTTAACAAGCTTACCCTAAAATTCAAAACAACATATCTTACTTCAAATTCCAAATGGTCAATCAAGTTTCATACAATGAAAATATTTTGAAACATAATTAATCTGAAGATCAAACCTGATTTTGGGATAAGCTCAACATATAATGTTCTACTAACATCGAAAGCCTGATTCAATATTTGTAAAATCCTTCTTTTGTTTTATATCCTAACTTACCTTCATTTACCATTTCATATAATATATCAACTGGCTTAATAGTAACATTTTTTAATTCCTTACTTAAAACTTCAAGAATTGATACACAAATATCAATTCCAATGAAATCAGCAAGTTCGAATGGTCCCATTGGATGATTTAAACCTAACTTTGTAGCCAAATCGATATCTTCTTTTGAAGCAACGCCTTCTTCAAGTAACTTTGCAGCCTCATTAATTTGAGGTAAAAGGAGCCTATTAACTATAAACCCAGGACTACTTTTCACCATAATTGGAATTTTCCCTAAATCTTTGGCAAACTTAATAATCACATCTTTTGTTCTTTTTGAAGTTTTTTCTCCAACAACAATCTCTACTAAATCCATTTTTCTTACAGGATTGAAAAAGTGCATCCCTATGCAATTTTCGGGTTTAGGAGTATCAATAGAAATATAATCTATTGAAATTGAGGAGGAATTGGTAGCCAAAATGGTAGTGTCTCTACATGTATTTGAAAGTATTTTAAATACTTCTCTTTTTACTTCAAGATTTTCTGTTGTGGCATCTATGACTACGTCACAATCAGAAAAATCGGAGTAATCTGTAGTAGTGCTTAAATATCGAAGATATTGTGAAACTTCAGTCTCACTAAGGCCCTTGGAAATATTTTTTTCGATTCTTGAAAAAATCATTTTTTCATTTTTCTCTTCTCTGGTTTTCAATATCGTTTCGTATCTACAGAGTATCAAATGTTCTGCAATCTGAGATCCCATCAACCCAGTACCTACAATTCCTACTTTTACCTTATCATTAATTTCTTTTATTGGACTAATTTCATCTCCAGTCTCATATTTTTCGTATGATTTTTTAAAAGATTTTATGCCATTTTCATCTTCAAGCAGATATATATAATAAGGAACTTTTTCATTTCCAGCAGATGGAACATGAACTTTTGTGTACCCAGTCACGTAATTTTTTGTGCTAATAACCTCATAAGTTCTTTCCCCACAAAATACACAATTCTCTACCGGATAATTCCAATATTTATTGCATTTTTTACAGTAATAACTCATATTACACACCTAATATAGTGATTCCACAAGTTCCGCCAACTCCCCCAATGTTTTGAGCCATTCCAATTTTGGGACTATCCACCTGCCGTTTTCCTGCTTCTAATCTTAATTGAGTCACAATTTCGTATATTTGTGCCAATCCTGTTGCTCCAATGGGATGCCCATTTGCTTTAAGCCCTCCATCAGTGTTTACTGGTATGCTTCCATCAATCTCTATAGCTCCACTTTTGATTAACTCACAAGCTTTTCCAGTCCCACATATTCCCAGATCTTCAAGTGCTATTAGTTCACTAATAGTAAAACAATCATGAACTTCAAGTATGTCAACATCTGAGGGCTTTATTTTTGCTTCATTATATGCATTCTTTGATGCTATCTTTGTAGATCTAAATGATGTCAAATTTTTTCTATTTGTTAATGAAATTGAATCAGTTGACATTTGCGAAGCCAATATCCTAATATCTCGATCTGAATGACTCTCTCTGGATAAAACAATAGCTACACTCCCATCAGAAAGGGGACTACAATCAAAAAGATTCAAAGGATCTGCAATCATTGGAGATTTTTTAATCAATTCACGTGATACCTCTTTATGAAAAAAGTGTGCAAATGGATTCAATCTTGAATTTTTGTGGTTAAGGTAAGAGACATCTTCTAATACTGAATGATCTATGTCATACTTTCCCATATATTGTTGGGCAATTATTGCATAAGAAGCTGGAAAAATAAGCCCCTCCCTGTGATCAAACTCTCGATCGCCAGCCATAGATATAGCATCAATTGGCGAAGTTAACAAGGGACCAGTCATTTTCTCCACGCCAACGATCATGATGTTGGAAAATTTACCACAATTTATTGCTTGATTGAAAGCAACACTACTCGAAGCACAGGCAGTTTCTATCCTTAATATCGGTATGTTTAAATCAGGAATTAGAGATGAAATTACTGAATTGAGGTGCAACTGACCATTTAAGGGACCACATAAAAAATTTGAAACATATATCGCATCAATGTCTTTAATGTTTTGTTCTGAATCGTGGATAGCATTAACAATAGCTTCGTATGCTAACTCAGGCAATGATTTGTCTAAGTTTCCAAATTTGGTTCTTCCAATCCCAGTTATGAACATGATATTCTCCTTAAATGTATTTTTATAAAAGGTCATATTCAGATCGTAATATGTTTCAACGGATGGATTTTATAAAATTAATAAACTTTTCGTGATCTATAGCAAAATTTCCAGTGACTCGTTGATCATTAGTAACATTTTTGGTCACAACAGAACCTAATGTTACCCAAACACGGTCACCGATCTCTATGTTGTCAGAAATAGATGAATTAGGCCCTATCCAAACATCGTCACCAATTCTTGTACTCCCCCCAATCATCGACGAAGCTACCAGTGAACATCTTTTTCCAATTCTTACATTGTGTCCTACATGTACGAGGTTGTCGATTTTAGTTTCTTCTCCGATTTCTGTGAAATTTCCATAAAGGCCTTTATCTACGCAAGAATTAGCTTGAATTTCCACTTGATCATGTACTAATACTCCACCTGCATGAACTATAGGAATCATATAATTCTGCTTTCGTATAAATCTAAATCCCTCTCCTCCTATAACACTACCTGGACCAATTATTACATTATTTTCTAAAACTGTTCTTTCCAGTATACAAGCTTTCGGTCCAATTATGCATCCATCCCCTATTCTAATATTTTTCTCTGCAATGTAGGCAGTTGGGTGAATAATCGAATTTTCAGAAATCTCATTTTGGAAATCTTTCCAATAGAAGTCAGTGTTCTTTGCCAAATAATTATGCAGTTCATAATATGATTTTTCGGGGTCTTCTGATATACCGATTCCTAAATATTCGGGAACTTTAGAAATCAATTCTTTCTTCAAAATAACGCATGATATATTTTTTTTCTCAAGGAGAATTGGTATAAATTTTTCGTTGTTAACGAATACTAGCTGTTTAGGACTATTGTGTATAAATGAACCCATAGATATAAAAGTTCCATCACGGACTACTTTTATAGAAAAATTCGAATTGATATTAGATAGTTCCATACAAAAACCCTCTATTCCAAAAGATTAAATTAAGAATATGTTATTTTATGCCTTTCTCGAATAAAGCATCCCATAGTTTTTCGTTCTTTAATGTGTTCCTATATTGGTAGTTATTTGTTTTGAAATACTCATCAATATAGTTAGATAAGTTGAATAGATATTCTTTAAATAGATCTTTATAGGAATTACTCACTTCTGACCACTGAAATGGATGGAATAACAATTGGATAGGCATTTCTGTAGCTTTTTTTATAAATTCATCTGGGTCCTTTCCACGGAAATTCATACATGAATCGCTCATATAAACGGAATCTGAGAAAATATTCGGAGAATAAGCATTAAAATAGCCATCAAAAGAAGGAAACATTCCATGAATCGAAGGATTATGTAAACTTATTGATCTTATCGGTTCACCAATTATATCTTCCAAAATATTACATTCTGCGCGTACTTTGCTCAGCATTTCATCATGACTTATATCGCCATAAACTGTGGGGTCAAAGTGCAATCCGATTTCAAAACCGCCATTGCACATCTCGAGTAGACGTGTGCGATTTAAAGGAGATTGGGGATTATAAGTATGAGATGTTGTTAAGATAAAATATGTAGATTTTACTCCAATTTTGTTTTCAATCTTTGCTAATTTATATGCAGGATAAATATCAATATCAACATCGTGCCTTAAAATGATACAGTTCTTATTTTCTTGATAATTATATTCTTTAAGAGGTATCACTGGCGCGATTGTCTTTGCATATTTCAAAAATGAAAGATAACTTGTATAAGTAAAATCAAGATGTTTTGACATGACAACACCCACATTGTAATATTATATTAAGCTTGAAAGACTTCTTTCAGCTTAATGGTTAACTTGTGCTATGTATGAACATGAATAAACATGAATTCAAACTATAGGTGTTTACCCGCGATCATTTATAATATTTTTGAATAGGTACACTTATTGAATTCTGTATATGAATCTTTATAATTTATTCCTTACTCTAAGTAATTTTGCAGGGTTTCCTGCAACAATTGTGTAGTCTTTAATGTCTTTCGTGACTACCGATCCTGCTCCCACAATAACTCCTTCCCCAATTTCCACTCCGGGAAGAATTATAGACCCAATCCCTATATCCGTTCCATCTTTTATTACAACTGGAGCTAAATCTAAATCAGAAAATAGAATAGGTTTTGAAAGATCATTCGCCTTATGCTCTGAGGTTAATATTTTTACTCCAGGCCCTATACCTACAGCTCTTCCAATTGAGATCCCACCTGCACTGTGGAAAAAGCAAGATTGACCTATCCAAGTATCATCTCCAATTAGCATCTTGTTTTTATAGTAACCTTTAAGAATCGTATTGTGCCCGACATAAACATTGTTTCCAATTTCTATATTTTCAGGATGGAAAACAAGAACGTTATTTTCAAATATTACATTTTGACCTAATTTAGTAAAATCTTCCTTAGTAAAATATCCACTTCCATGACTACTATATAATTTGTTACTATCAAAAATCATATAATTTCCTTCTAATTTGTCAGAATCTATATTGTATGTGTCTAAATTTACATCTACGAAAAATGGCTTTGCTCCACAATATAACACTGAATGACCAGTAGCCGGAAAAGTATAATCTGCTACCAAAACCTCATCTCCCGTACTAATACCAAGGCTTAAAAGTGCTAAATGAAGTGCCGATGTGCAGTTTGTAACAGCAATGGCATATTTAGCACCAACGTAATCTGCAACCTTATTTTCGAATTCTTTTACTTTAGGTCCTTGAGATACCCACCCAGAATCCAATACTTCTTTTATCTCATACAATTCTTCGGAGTCAAAATATGGTCTAGACAACGGAATCATTAAACCATACCTCCGCCTCTAACATATTTTACAACAGTTGATCTCTTCATTTTCTTTTCCAACTTCCTAGATCATAAATCCGATCTCATAAGTATAATATTGTTCATTTTTGTCATCGGTTAGATAATTTTATGCATAACTTCAGATAAATGACGGATTAAATGTTACTTTAATATATATCTGTAATAGTAATTATGTTTTTATTATCAAATTTTATACTTCAGCGGCATTTTATGGTGCAATTTTAAAGGTATCAAATGTAATTTTTTGATCAAATAAGCAGTTATAGATCATTTTTTTGCATTTAACACATTTTCATCAATTTTGGCAAAATCTCATGTAATATTGAGTGCTATGATTCCGATGCTTGAGAACTAAAGACGAGTATAGTGAGAGTTTACTGTACTTTACAGCTACATCATAATGAGTACAAAAACAACTAAAATATTATTATTTCTCTGATTTAGAAAAACTATCTGCAGTCCCAAACCTTACACAAATTCTCCCATTTGATTTATGGTCTATATCCAGATTAAGCAGATAAGCAACTATTACACCAGCCATCATAGCAAATGCAATAGAGTAATAGTAAATAATCACGCAGACCCATTTTTGCTTAACTCCTTACAAAGATCCCTGACCAGTTTTTCCCCTCTATACCATAATTTTTACTACTTTGACGATAATGTCTTAAATTTTTTACTTAGTTATTTAACTCAATTTATTAAATTATAACGGATACAATTGACAATTTTTTTAGTAGATCTTTGTGGCAAATTTAAAGATCCCATTAGCAAACTTAATTATTTTTTTACTTTATAAATATATCGATCCAGTTTAAACTCTAGACTTAGAGAGACAAACACGTTGAAAGATTTCTCAATAAAAATGGTTAAACTTGTTGGAAAATAGCAGAGTGAAATCAAAAGAGAATTAAAAGATAAACAAGTCAATGAACCTATCCAAAAACCAATATAATGCCAGAATAGTAGTTATAATATTGGCGGTAATAGTAGATTAGATAATGTTTTGGGATAGGCTCAATCATTATTCTTCCGGAATTTTTAGTACATTTGATACCACACCTGACTAAAATACCATAAAGAGATTGGAATTCGGAAAAATTGCCTCACTAACGCTCTTGTTTTCCACCAATTTCTCTTCCTATATTCATAAATTGCCTCAAGTTGCATCAAATCCTGTATATTTTAATAACAACCTTCCAAATATGAATTTCATTTACAAATTATAATAAAAAATGCCCTGAGATTCAAAGAATAGCTTTTTTGAAGCCTTAATTTATACTTTGCGAGATACTGTTCGTGGAAATTATATTTACAGAGCTATATTTCCATGTCTTTACCTAAATCACCCAACTATATATTTATTTTTTACCGTTATGTTGAACAATAACATTATTCCCTAATTATTTTCATCCTTTAGAATAATTACAGTAAATTTATATGATAGTCTTTCATATTAGTCTCCAAAAAGTTAATATTGCAGTATATATTACACACTTATAATATTATAAGAATTAAATGGACTTTCAGGCTAGTACGCAAATTCACTTTAGTTTGCTAATATCCAGGGGTTATCCAAATTGAGCGAAGAAAAAATAGTGGATAAGAGTGCCCAGTGCACAGTTCAAAAACAAAGTGAGTGTGTAAAGAGCACAGCCCCGCAGAATGTCACGGTAATTCTTCCTGCATATAATGAAGAAGTTTACATCGGAAGTATAGTCCTGCTTACAAAATACTATGCCGACAGCGTAATCGTGGTCGATGACGGTAGTTCGGACAGGACAGCCGAGATTGCCAGGAAAGCAGGAGCTGAGGTAATTGTTCACGAGGTAAACAAAGGGAAAGGCGCAGCTCTCAAGACCGGCTTTGCAGCCGCAGCCAACTTTGGTGCGGATATAATAGTTACCATGGATTCCGATGGCCAGCACAATCCTGCCGAGATCCAGAAACTTGTTAATCCTATTATCAGAGGCAAAGCCGATATGGTTAACGGCAGCCGATATTTAAACGGCCTGGGAAAAAATACTCCTTCCTATCGCCGCGTCGGCCAGACTATTCTTGATGGAGCTACCAAGCTAAGTTCAGGGCTTCAGATTACCGATTCCCAGAGCGGCTTTCGAGCCTTCTCAGCCTCAACGAAAGACATTTTCCGCTTCAAAGCTCAGGGTATGGCTATAGAAAGCGAAATGCTTGCAGATGCAGGCAAATACGGCCTTCGGATAGCCGAAGTTGAAATCGGAGTCAGATACGACGTTGGCTGTTCAACCGAACATCCGATAAAACACGGTTTTGGGGTTCTTCTTATGATTCTAAAAGATATCGAGTTCAACAAGCCTCTTTACTACCTTACGATTCCGGGACTGGCTCTTGGAATAATCGGGCTTGTTATGGGTACCATTTTCATACAGGACTTCACGATGGGAAAAAGTTTGTATTTTGGGCCTACAATGCTCATGATTCTGCTTATTATCGTAGGGAGTTTCATGGCTTTGACAGGTATCTTGCTGCATTCGATATCTGCCATTTTGGAGGATGCGAAGACAGCTTAAGCTGTGAGGAATTGTTTTTAAAAAACGTTTGGACTAATTCCCAATTATTAGACAAACTCTAATTATTAGACTAACTCCCATTACTAGACTAATTTCCAACTATTAGACTAATTCCCATTATTAGACCAACTCCCGTTATTTAGACTAACTCCCATTACTAGACTAATTTCCAATTATTAGACTAATTTCCAATTATTAGACCAACTCCAATTATTAGAAACTCCCTATTATTTATTATTCTCTTTATAGCAGGTAATTCAATGAAAATACTAGCGTTTGTTTCTACTATCGACTTAAAATACAAACTTGGGTGTACACCCTCATGGTGGCAGTTACTGAAGGCTCTCCATGAGACAGGAAACGAAGTTATAGTAGTCCCTTATCTTGGAGGGGCAGTGGAAAGTCTCTGGTGGAGAACGTATGAGAACCCGTGTAAACTTGAGAGTATTCTTTACAATAACTTTCTGAAATCCCAGAGAAAAGTTGCTGACCCTTCAAAACCCAATGAGTTTCTTTCTACCATAACGAAAAACCTGATCAATCTTGATATCAAGCCCAAGATCAAAAAACAGCTCACAGACATTATAAACAGAGAAAAAGATCTTGATTTTATTCTTTTTATGAATATTCCCCTTAATCATATCACAGGAATCCCTTCTGAGTTAAAAACCGAATTCGGAATTCCATGCATTTATTACGATGGAGATATGCCTACAATCCTTCCCAAGTATGCGATGTCGCGTGGATTTAAGTTTGACTACTATGTGAATTCGGATCTTTCAGAGTATGATGCTTTTTTTGTCAATTCAAAAGGAGTTATAGAAGACCTCAAGGAAGCCGGTGCAAAAAACATTACTCCATTGTATTATGCAGCAGACGCAGATCTTTTTGCTCCTGTAAATGTTGAACAGACCATTGATGTCTCATTCTATGGTCAGGGAAGCGAATTAAGGGAAGAATGGATGACAAACATGATTTCAAATCCCAGTAAAAGGCTTCCTCATGTAAATTTCTCAGTAGGGGGCGGCAATTTTGGAATTGATATGGGAAATGCAAAGCTTATTGGCCCGGTTTCTTACAGTGCATTCCGCGAATTCTGCTGCAAAAGTAAGATCAACCTGAATATTACCAGATGGTCTCATACAAATATATATGCCTCTGCTACAGCCAGGCCCTTTGAACTTGCAGCTTACGGGGCCTGCATAGTTTCCCAGCCTTACAAAGGGATTGAAAACTGGTTTGAGATTGGAAAAGAGATTATTGTTGTCAATAGTGAAGATGAGGCTGTAGAAACCTATGAATGGTTATTGTCCTCTGACGAGGAAAGGCTGAAAATCGGTGAAAGGGCAAGGCAGAGGGTTCTAAAGGAACATACATACCGGCATAGAGCAAAAACGATTATTGATGTATGCAAATTGTGTAACTGATGTGATTTATATGACTGAGAGGCAAAACGAAAGAGATGACCGCCAAACGTTGAAAAACATTAGCTTTGCCAAAAAAATCTTGCTAGGTCTCTCAATGTACATTCCCTCATCTACATTTAAAAAAACAGTGCTGAAATTGCTCGGTGCACATATTGGAAAAAATGTGTATTTTGGTCCAGGGTCTCTTGTTCTTTCCAACGATTACACTGGTGTTCATATAGAAGACAATGTTTTTGTGGCTCCGGGTGCGTTAATAAACGTAAATAAAATAACAATCGGAAAAAATTCACATCTTGGGTATCAGTGTTTGATGGTAGGAGAGTCCCTCAAGATTGGTTCCAGATGTAATATCAGCAACCGGACGTTTATAGAATGCTCATATTCTCCGATAACTCTTGAAGATGATGTTACGATTGGAGCAAGTGCTATGATTTCATCTCATGATGGAGCATATAAACAGGTATATGGTTTTGAGATGAAAGCAGCTCCCATTTCTATCCGGAAAAAGGCTTTTATTGGAAATAATGCTATTGTTTTGCCAGGAGTTGTGATTAATGAAAAGGCTATTATAGGCGCAGGAGCTGTTGTAACCAAAGACGTATTCCCAAATTCAGTAACAGCAGGAGTTCCTGCAAGAGAACTCAAAAGAAGTTTCAAGGGAAATTCTTAATGTCAGTTTTACAAGACATTTACATCTAATACTTACCTCTATTATGCATTTACCCACACTTTCTTATTGATTTTTATTATGGATTTGATATCTAATGGCTACAATAAATGATTCTATAGTATACATAAGTGATGTAACCGAAAGAAACCTTTTACAAGAGATTAAAAATGGGTTAGAATTCATAAAAGTAGATGAAATTATAAATAGTGATTCTATAATATTCATAAAACCAAATTTCACAGATTCCGTTCATAGGCCTGGAATAACTACAACTCCCTTGATGGTAAAAACAGTAGCTGAGGTGTTTTCACCATTAGTCAAAAAAATATACATCGGCGAATCTGATGGTGGAAATTATTCTTTTTCTGCAGATCTGTCTTTAGAGAATCATGGAGTTTTTGATATAGCCAAAAAATTCAAAAATGTTGAGGTTGTGAATCTTTCAAAATTGCCTCGTACACGAGTTACTGAAAACGTATGTGGAAAAAAAGTATGGGTTGATCTTCCGGATTTATTGGTCCGGGATATAGATCTTCTGGTTTCAGTTCCTGTTCTAAAATCTCATGCTATGACGCATGGTACATTTAGTATCAAAAATTTATGGGGTTGTTACCCGGATCCTATGAGAGTTCTATACCACAAAAATCTTGACCATAAATTAGCTTTAATTAATAAAATTGTAAAGAATAGAATTCAAATTATTGATGGGTTCTGGGCTTTAGATGGACATGGTCCAATGGAAGGGACTCCACTAAAAACAAATAAACTTTTAGTCTCAAATGATCCTGTTGCGATAGATTCCTCAGCAGCGTTCTTAATGAACTTAGACAAAAGTAAAATTCATCACTTACATGTAGCTGAATGTTTTGGCTTAGGGATTTCAAATATTGATAACATTCATTTCAATAAAGATATAACAAAAGAAAGATTATCAAAATTCACACCATATAAGATAAAAATTGATTATCTTTCCTCACTTTTGTTTAAAAGCGAAATACTTTCCAAAATAGTCTTGTCTTCCCCTCTTACTCCTTACATATATCAATCATTAAACTTGCTTAGAGCCGATGATAAAAAAACATATTGGGCTGAATACAATAAGAAACGAAATAAGCTCTAATGTTTGTTTTTGCTATTTCGAGGATTTATTATGAAAATTTTACAGGTAATTCAGTTTTTTTCTCCTAAGCACGGTGGTTCAGCAACGGTTGCTTATGAGTTGACAAAACAACTGGCAAAAAACGGTCATGAGGTTACAGTACTAACTACTGATTTTGAACTGGATTCATGTTTCATTGATCCTTTAAACGGTGTAGAGGTTATTCCTTTTCATTGCGACTTGAACATCGGAGGTCTTTTAATCTCTTTTTCAATGAATAAGTATCTAAAAGAAAATATCTCTAAATTTGACATAATCCATATGCATAATTTCCGAACTTATCAAAATATAATTGTTAGTATATACGCGAAGAAATACAAAATTCCATATCTTTTGCAAGCACATGGGACCATGCTTCGAATTATTAACAAAAAAGGTTTTAAATATCTTTTCGATTTTGTTTTCGGATATCCTGTGTTGAAAAATGTTTCAAAAGTAATTGCAGTATCTAATGAGGAGATTAATCAATATCTCGGGATTGGGGTGCCTAAAGAGAAGATAGTTGTAATCCCAAATGGGATTGATATTGATTCTTTTTACCGATTGCCTGAAAAAGGTTCTTTTAGGGACAAAATGGGAATCAGCGACAAATATATTGTTTTATACTTAGGACGGTTGCATGAAAGAAAAGGCATTTCTTTTTTGATTGAAGCTTACTCAGAATTATTAAAACAAAAAGAAGATGTTGCTTTAGTTTTGGCAGGACCTGATGATGGCTATCAGGATAAAGCAGAGTTACTAATTCATAAATTTGATCTAAAAAATAAGGTAAAATTTACTGGCTATATTGATACATTTGATAAACTTGCAGCTTATGTAGATTGTGATGTCCTGATATATCCTTCTATTCTTGAAATATTTGGGCTTGTGCCATTCGAAGCTATAATGTGTGGAAATCCTGTAATTGTGACCGATGACTGTGGGTGTGGAGAATTTATAAAAAAAGCTAATTGTGGATGCTTGGTAAAATATGGAGACGTAGTTGATTTGAAAAACAAAATGAAGTTAATTCTTGAAAATCCCGACGTTGGAAACAAACTTGTTGAGAATGGACAAAAATATATTGTAAATAATTTAACCTGGCCACTAATTTGCAAAAATATAGAGATCCTTTATGAGAGTTGTATTTCGAAAGTTTGAGTCTGCTATAATTTCTCTCGGGGTACAGGATTAAATTAAAAATATTTACGTTTTCAAACATTATACACTTTGGAAAAATAAGCATCCAGTGACCTTGATTTTTTTCCACATTTTCTTATTTAATCGCACGGAATTTTCTCATTTTGAGATTGAGTGCATAAGTAAAGCCTGAAACCGACAAGACTGAGATCTCTATCTTCCAACTGATGTTGAATAAAAGAAGGAATATACATGGCAATTAAAAGAAAAAGCATTTGTGTGATCACTTTTCCACCCATGAAAGCAGGGCTCACTCCATTATCAAATCTTATTGATATTTTATCATCTTCTTCTGATGAGATATATCTAATCACTGGAAATGATGGTTATCATTATTTTACTGATAATAATGATATTCATTTGTATGGTATATTCCATTCGACAGGTAATGGTTCAGTTAACAGGATCAAAAATTATATTTATACTCAATTTAAAATTGCTCATCTACTTTTAAAAATAATCAACAAGGTCGATGTATGTATTTTTTTCTTGGGAGGGGAAATGTTAGTTTTATCGTTGATATCTGCAAAAGTATTTAAAAAGAAAACAATTACTATGCTTTCCGGATACTCAATAAAATACGAGAAAGATATTCTATCAAAAATAGTTACAAAATTATGTACTATAAATTTTAATCTGGTAGACAAGATAATATTATACTCTCCACGTCTCATAAGTGAATGGAACTTTGAGAAATATTCCCATAAAATTCTGATAGCTCCCAGGCATTTCCTGGATTTTTCAAATTTTAAGTTAAATATTGAGTTCAATCAAAGAAATGATTTCATAGGATATGTAGGCCGTTTATCTGAAGAAAAGGGCATCATAAATTTTATAGAGTCTATTCCCCTTATTTTAAAGCAAAAGCCAGATCTGAATATTTTGGTAATAGGTGATGGAGATTTAAGAAATAACGTTGATAAGTATCTTTCCAATAATGGACTTGAAAACAATGTAAAACTTGTTGGATGGAGCTCTCGTGAGGATCTTCCCAAATACTTAAATTCATTAAAATTGCTGGTCATTCCTTCTTATACAGAAGGTCTGCCTAATATTATGTTAGAAGCAATGGCTTGCGGTACACCTGTACTAGCTACAGGAGTAGGAGCAATTCCTGACATAATAAGTGATGGAGAAACTGGTTTTATTATGGAAAATAATTCTCCTGAATGCATTGCAGAAAACATATTTCGTGCTATGGAACATCCAGGTCTTGAAAATATTGTGAAGAATTCTATTATTTTTGTAAAAAATAACTTCACCTACAAAAAAGCTGTAGAAAGATATTCAGAAATACTTGATAACGCTAAATAAAATTCACAAATTGATGATTTATAAAATTATTATTGCCTGAATGGGTTGTTACAGTAGTTCCCGTTTAGAATAATCCTGCAGTAAATTAACAAAGCTTATGAATATATACTTAATATATCTCTAAAGATTTATATTCAGGATTATTTAAGCGGCATCAAATGAGACATAGATATTTTAATGGGCGGATAAAAGTGTTCTCCAAAAACAAGTATATTAATACTACTAGATATATAAAAATAGTGTCAATACTTGGGTTTATAATAATACTATTAGCATTAAATATTATAATTAACAGTCATTCTCCTAATGTATACGGTTTTTCAATATACAAAATGTATCCGTGGTATTTCTGGATACTTATTATTATGGCAATTTTCATCGGCCAGATAATATTAATGTATAATGCAATTTCTAAGTATGAGACTAATACCTGGCACATTGGTTTTTTAATGATAATTATTTCAAACCTAATTTTACTATTTATGCCGATTATCAAAGGTTATTTCATACATGGCAGAGAAGATGTTTTAACTCATGTTGGTTACATGATTGATATTGAGAATAATCATAACATTGGTTCTAACGCTTATCCCATGCTTCACATAATAGGTTTTACACTAAAATCCTTTTCTGGTATAAGTTATAACGATATTACTATGTTCCTGCCTCTATTTTATTCGTTGTTATATATATTTTCGTGGTATATTCTTGGGAAATATGTGTTTAAAAATAAACGTGATATATTTATAATGCTAGCATTTTCTTCAATACTATTACTTGGCAGTAAAAATGTTATGCTTAGCCCTAATGGGCAAGCAATTCTTTTTGTCCCTTTCTTTCTTTACATCTTTTTTAAATCGAGATTACCAAAGAAAGCTGTGCCATATTCAATACTATTAATTATACTTAGTTTTTTTATAATATTTTCTCATCCTTTAGTCACAATTTTGCTTACAATAACGATTCTATTATCTGATTTTACCATGTATCTTAATAATAAGAACCCTGAAATTAAAATTAAAAAATCAACTAATTTATTATCAATTATGGTATGCTCCTTTCTCGTATGGTCTTCATATTTACATATTCTTGCATACAGTCTAGAAAACATAATGTATACGTTAATGTCCACTGACGGAGGAAGCTCTGAATTTGGAAGATATCAAACTTCTCTTAGTTCTGTTCACATATCTCTTTTGGAAATTGTCGGAATGGTACTAAGTATATATGGACCTTACCTCTTATTATCCGTACTATCTGCAATCTGCATAATATACATAATTGCCTTCAGGAAAAAAGATAACATAAAGGTGAATTATTACCATAAACTTTCAATTTTAGGGTGGATGTTACTGGTATTTTTCTCACTGTTACTATTTCTCCTCAATGACCAGTTTGGTTTCGTAAGAGTTTACAGTTATTCAATATTTTTCTCTGTTATTTTGATAGCTTATTCAATAGGTATCTTTTTAAGAAGGTCTTCGGACAAAAGAAATAGTAATCTGAAATTCTTAATGGCAATATCTTCAGTTTTGATACTTATTACGGGTTTATCCACATATAGTTTATTTTTATCACCTGCAATTCTAAAAATAGATCAACAGACTCCAGAGAGCGAATTTTCTGCAATGAAAACATTTTATAAAGTAAAAGAGAATTCATACCCTGTACTGGAACGTGGAACAGTAAACTATAGGGTTCATAATGCAATTTATGGAATTTCAGCAAGTAAGAAGAAAGGTATTACTCGTGAGAATCAAGTTATTGATCATTTTGGATACGATAACAATTCTTCGTTAAGTTATTCTTATAAAAAATCATATCTACTGATTAGTTATATTGGTAGAAACCAGGATCAAAATTTATTGCCAAAATTTGAAGACCGATGGAGTTTTAATTATAGTGATTTTATGCACTTAGATAATGATGTTGGAGTTACTAAAATTTACTCAGATAAATTTTCGGATGTTTACATTATCAGTCCTTAATTTTAGTAAATAGTGATATAAAAGTGTACAATAATAATTTTGAAAGTGGTATTTAAACATATCTAAGCATATCATCTGGTTAAAGGAACCTTTATGAAAGTGTTATACTTAATCTCGACAATGGAGCCTCACTCGGGAAGAGGAGGGCATTACTATAGTTTAAGAACTACTGCTGAAGAAATGAGTAAAAAGTTGGATTGTGCTATAGTTGTTATCGGAAAAAGAGAGTCACCGGTTATAAATCAGTCAAAAGTAAAAATATATAATTTGATCTATAAAAAAATAAATATTATTAAAGTAATTAAAGATCTGAAAAACATCATTGATATTGAGTGCCCTCAAGTTATTCACAGTTTTGATGAAGACACTTTCTTTTTTGGAAGTTTAATCAGTAACATTGTAAAAAAACCATATATTCATACGAAATGTGGAGGCCCAAACTCAAGGATAGCTTTTCCAAAAGTGAATAACTTAATATTATTTTCTCAAGAAGACGTTAAGTTTTATCAGTCTTCAAGAAGATTTAAAAAAACAAATCTATTTTTTATTCCAAATAGAATCAGAGAAATTCCTTCAGATTTATTAAGAATAAAAAACATAAAGTTATCAGTAGATTGCAATGAATCAAAAATATTTTTAATAATTTCCAGGCTTGAAGAATACAAAAAGAACGACATACTACAAGCAATAAATCTTGTAAAAAAATTAAATTCTGATGGGATAAAAACTAAGTTAATTATTATTGGAGCTCTGCAAGATGTAAATGTTGGTAAAAAAATAAAAGAGAATATGGATAATAATATCTACCTGTTCACAGATGATAAGTACGCAATTAACGCGAGCCAGCTAATTGATGTTGCAGATTTTGTTATTGGTGGTGGAAGAAGCTTTATGGAGGCTGCATTAAAGGGGAAGATTATGCTGTGCCCCTTAAAGAATTCAAATTATCCTTTATTAATTACAGAAGAAAATTTTCAAAGTGCTTTTGATCAAAACTTTTCAAGTAGGTTAACTATTGATAATTTTGATCCAGATGATAATTATAAACAAATTGTTCAAGTACTAGTCGATGAAGAATACGCAGATAATGTTACTAGTTTTATTAAATCAGTCTCAAGTGAAAATTTTGAAATCAGTAGTCAACTCAATAGATATTGCAAAATTTATAACGAAGCAAAATACAAAATGCATTTTAGTATATTAGACATATTAACTCAATATTTCAGAATGGTTTATTGCAATGAATTAATCCCAAAACTTAAAACCACTTAATAAAGCATGCTCAAGAATCGATCTTCAACTAAAGCAGATCTACTGAGCTTTTTCCAGAAGACAAAGCAACTATATAAGGCGGCCTCAAAACTGCATTTGACTTTACAATTGGAACAATATGCTGTAGTTCAAGGCAAATACCTTGATTTCAGGATAATTTCCAATTTAGAGTTAAAGTCAATAGTTCCAATTACCCAATTGTAGAAATAGTTCGAGTTTTTAGACAGCCTGTAGACAGCCTGATATGTATGCTTGTAGACAAATTATGGATCTGTTTCAAAACGCCAACTGGGATGATTTATTAGCGCTTAATCGGTAACGCATGAAACAACCCCAATAAAAAATTGATATCACTTTTTTTACAAATAAATATATCACTTAAACTTAATTGAGTAATTTTCATATAGTAATACAAAATGGATATTGATGCAAGAGTATAACTGATTGTTGAAGCAAGGGCAGCGCCGCAACCTCCAAAGTCGGGTATTAAAATTATATTAAGTACTATATTGATCAAAACAGCTGGTAAAAACAGTTTTATAGTAACATCAGGTTTCCCTCTACCAGCCAGATCCATATTAATAATTTTAAAAAAACTCATCATAACTATCCCAGGTAATAATATTTTTAGCATTTTTATACTTGGAATATATTCTTCTCCATACAAAAAAGGAATTATATACCCACTTGCAAAATATAAAAATACTGATCCAATAAAGACAATGGGGAAAATAATCCTTACCATTTTTGCAATATCTTGAGAAAATTTATCTGAATCCTTTGCGTTTGCACTATACGCAAAAATAACTAATCCAAAAGCAGCTGGTAGCTGCCATAACAATTCGGCAAAACCAACTCCTATTGTGTATTGACCTATTTCTGCAACATTACTTAAGTGTTCAAGTATGATTATGTCCACTCTATAATTAAGATTTAAGATAAACAGTGAAAATGCATAAATAGACCCTAGAGAAACCATTCTTTTAATCATTTCAGGAACACAGCATATTTTTAAAGTATATTCTCTATTAATTAATAATAATGCATATATAGCAAGTACAATTTTGGCAGCCAGCGTGGCCAGAACTGCACCTACTATATACAATTTTTCAAAGTATACTAAAAAGAAAATGAGTGCTAAATTAATTATAGGTACCAAATACATTACTTGATTAAATTTACTTATTCTTTGTTTGCCAATTAAAATCCCAGTAAAATAATTAATAGTTAGATCTGCAGGAATTGTAAGTGATGCAAGTAATATTAACATTTGATTATAACCTGAGTTTTTAGTATATGAAATTATTATAACTGAAATTAAAACTCCAATTATACTTGATGAAATAAGTAATAATAACGTTACACCTACAATGTCTGATTCTGAATATTTTTTCTTACCAAGATAATAAACAGTTGCCTGGCGCATTCCCATACTTAAAAGGCTAATCATGATTGTAGGATAAACTAAAAGAGCCGTAAAAACTCCTCTTCCAGAAGGTCCAAGCCATCTTGCAAGTAGTACTCCTGATATGAAACCTATAACTAATGTTAGTATCTGAGTGGCAAAAACAGATATGCCATCTTTTGTTAAACTGTAGTTTTTTACCATTTTATACCCTACATTACTTAATTATTTTACCGGAATTCCTACTGCAATTGAGTTTTTAGGTACATAGGTCAGTAAAATTGAATTTGCACCAATTGCAGTGTTTTAATGAACAGTTATTCCATCGATAACTTTCCAACCTCATGTAACGATTTAAGATCTCCCATCTCCCCTACATACTTTATTTCGCTTTCTAGATAAAGTCCGTAACGTTGATATACAATTTTTAGGGCATACTGGACAATAGAAATCACGTCTTTAGCTGTAGCATTTCCCAAGTTTACTATAAAATTGGCATGTTTTTCCGAAATTTGAGCACCACCTACTTGATAACCTTTTAAACCTGCTTCTTCAATTAACTTTCCTGGGGGTGCAAAAGTGTCATTTACAACCGGATTACTTAAAAAAACAGATCCACAATTGGGATAATTAAGTGGAAATTTATTTTTACGATTATCCAGTATACTTCTCATTTCGGACTCTATTTTTTCTTTTTCTCCAGTTTCACATTCTAACTCAATTTTACAAATTATATAATTTGAATCCTGAAACACTGATTTTCTGTAAGAAAAGTCACATTCACTTTTGGAGAAAGATATTAAATTATAATTCTTGTCAATAACCCATATTTTTTTGACAATATCTCCTATGCATTTTCCACCGCTTCCCCCATTCATGAAAACAAGTCCACCAAGAGTACCTGGTATCCCAATGGCATGTTCAAGACCTGATAAACCGTTATCAGACAATATTTTTACAAATTTTGGAGTCCAGATACCTGCCTCCACGCAAGCTCTTTTACCCTTAATAGTATATTTAGAAAAGTTTTTACCCATTTTTATTATAATTCCACGAAAACCTTCATCAGAAAAAAGTAAATTTGTTCCATTCCCTATAACCACTGCAGGAATTTTCATTAAGTCAGCATATCGTACTATTTCGAGTATCTGTTCGACAGTATATGGTTCAACTAAAACGTCTGCAGGACCACCTATGCGCCAGCTACTGTGTTTTGAAAGAGGTTCTTTTAAATAAATATCTCCTACATTTTTATTGATTAAACTGCTTACTTTATCCATATCTCACATTTCCCCCCAGTGAAATTAATTTTTCCATAAAATTGTCATAGCCTCTTTCAATCTGCCAGGCATCTGAGATCCGAGTTTCACCATTTGCCACTAATCCAGCTAACGCTAATGCGATACCAGCTCGGAGATCAAGAGCTCTTACTTGAGCACCATTAAGTTGATTTCCACCGATGATTTCCAGTATGTTACCGTTGATATTATATTTCAAACCCATTCTGGCCAGTTCACTTGCATAACAATATCTGCCAGGAAAACGCAGGTCAATAATTTTGGAACTACCTTTTGCACAAGCACCATAAACTGCAAACAGAGGTTGCATATCCGAGTTAATTCCCGGGTAAGGGCCCGTACTAATCTCTATTGGATAGGGAGCTCCTCCTCTTACGATCAGGCTATTATCACCAATATAGTACTTTGCTCCACTTTCACGAAGATGTATTAATGGAACTTCAAGATCTCGGAAAGGAAAATTAACAATTTCAATATCTCCGCCTGTAATTACTGTAGCAATCAACCAGGTAATTGCTTCCATATTATCAGGAATAACAGAATATTTAACTCCAGATAAGTTTTCTACTCCTGTAATTTCTATATGTTCCTGTCCAAATACCTGGATTTTTGCACCCATTTTAGAAAGAAAATTAACTAAATCTAGAATTTCAGGACGAATATGAGGGTTCCAAACTCTAGTTATACCTTCAGCCAAACATCCACATATTATTGCATTTTCAGTAGCACCTGTTGAACGAATAGGTAAGAATATATCTGTCCCTTTTAGCCCATTTTCTGCTTTAGCACAAAGCATATCATTCTCGATCCAAACTTTCGCTCCCATATTCCTGAGAATCATTTCGTGTAAATCGAATTTTCGTTCTCCTAGATTGCATCCTCCGGGAAGAGGGACCTTCGCTTCGCCTATACGGCTTACTAATGCACCTAATATAAGCAGAGTATTACGAATTGATCGTTTTTTCCAGTTAAGAACTGATAAAGGAGTTTCCTTCTCATAAATAATTATTTTATCTTCACTTATCTCACAGTTTTTTCCAAGAGCTTCTAGCATACCAACGTGAATTTGAGCATCAAGTAATTTTGCAGGATAATTTGTAAGTTCTATTTTTTCCTTTGTTAGCAATGATGCTGCAAGGAGCCTTAAAGCGCTATTTTTTGCTCCGCTTATTTTTACTTTCCCATGAAGTTGAGATTGTTGAATAACATATTCACACATTGGCATGTTTATTTTCACCACTTTCTTACTTAATGATCTATAAATCTATTGTAAATTATTATAATTGGTTTTCATTTATGAACCAGTTTGAATACATTTCAAGTCCTTGATCGATTTCAATTTTTGGCTTCCATCCGATCTCATTCCATGCTTTTTCATAACTTGCAAGGGTATGTTCTGCATCACCTTTTACAGGGCATGTATAGGCAACTTCAGATTTACTATCATTAATTTCTATAATTTTTTGTGCAAGTTCATTAATACTGATAGAATGCCCTCCACCAATGTTATAAACACCTTCTCCTTTTTTCATGCAGATCAGATTTGCCTCAATTATATCATCAATATAGGTGAAATCCCTTGTTTTTTCACCATTTCCAAATATATTTATAGTTTCATTTTTCAAAGCTGATCTTGTAAATATACTAATTGCAAGATCCGGCCTTATTCGCGGTCCATATACAGTAAAATATCTTAAAGATACACTTTTTAAACCATAAAGCTCATCGAAAACCCGACAATAGTTCTCGGCTAACAGTTTTGAAATTCCATAGGGAGATACAGGTTGATTTGGGTGTTCTTCGTCGAAAGGGAGGTACTTTACTTTTCCATATACAGAAGAAGAGGAAGCATTTATGATCTTTTTTACATTAGAGTCCACAGCTGCTTTAAGGAGATTTAAGGTTCCAGTGGCATTTACTTCGTGAGATTTCAAGGGATCTATGACCGAAATCCTAACCCCCGCTTGGGCAGCCTCATGAAAAACATAATCTACTCCATCTAATATACTTTTCAACAAATGTTTGTCCCTTATATCTCCTTCGACAAGTTCAAAATTCTCGTTTTCCATGAAAAAATCTATGTTTTTTCTTTTTATTGAAGGGTCATAATAGTTATCAAAATTATCCAGACAGATAACCTCATTACCCAACTTTAATAAACGGTCAATGATATGAGAACCTATAAATCCTGCTCCGCCAGTTACTAATACTTTTTCCATTTGTACTCTCCCTTGTACATTTCGCAATCCAACAATTTCCGTTTATTTTTTAGTTTTATTAGTAGACATTTTTAAACCACTCTAGTGTTGTAATTAGTTCATCCTTAAAATTACCATTAGGATTATACCCGAATTCTTTAGCTCTCGAAATGTCTGCTAACGAATGTTTGATATCCCCAGGTCTTGGTTTGGCATGTACCGGTTTTATTTTCTTTCCCAATATTTCATTAATGTAATCGGCTAATTGATTAATTGTAATTCTTCTACCACACGCTATATTGAAAACTCCGGTTTTCTTAGACTCACAGGAAAGAATATTTGCATCAACAACATTTTTGACGAAAGTGAAATCCCTGCTTTGTTCTCCATCGCCATATATCACAGGACTTTCATCATTCAAAATTGCAGTTATAAATTTTGGAATCACGGCAGCATACTGAGAATTCGGATCCTGCCGTGGACCAAAAACGTTGAAGTATCTTAAGCTGACTGTCTGAAGGTTATAAAGATCCTGAAAGACCTTACAGTACATTTCTCCGGTTGCTTTTGTAATTGCATATGGAGACATCGGATTTATGGACATATCTTCTCTTTTTGGGAGAGTTGGAGTATCGCCATACACTGAAGAGGAAGAAGAAAATACTACTTTCTTAACTCCCGCATCTCTTGCAGCTATAAGAACATTCAACGTTCCTGTGACATTAGAGTTATTTGAGTTAAAAGGATCTTTCACACTTCTTGGAACACTGGGAATTGCTGCAAGATGGAAGACATAATCTTTGTCTTTGAAAATTTCTATCAAGTTCAGGTCTACTATACTGTCTTTTATTACAGTTAGATTTTTGTGATCCAGTAGATGCCTTATATTCTCAATCTTACCTGTAGATTCATTATCAATAACTGTTACTTCATTATCCTCAAGTAGCCTCTCAGCAAGATGGGAACCTATGAAACCCATACCACCTGTGACCACTACATTTTTAGTTTTCAAATAATCCCTCTGTGAAACAATAATTGTAAATTTAGGAATTCTGTTGCAACTTTCTTTTCTGGACTTCTTTTTTAATTTGCTGAATATGGCCTCTTCCAAGGGCTTTAACTTCACAGCCAAGTTCGAAATATCTTCTGATATCCTCATCCGATAACATTCCGAAACAATCAATAACTGCAATAGGCCCGCCTGCCATCTTTACGATAGTTTCCGGCTCAAAGTTGAGATACTCCTTATGTGGAACTGCAAGGATCAGGGCTTCTATATCGTTAATTGCTGTTGAAAAGTCACTTTCGATTTTTAACTCTGCCAGACCGTCCTGGTTTCTAAAGAAACGTTTCCAGGACTGGCCAGACGCCGGATATGTATCCTGATTTTCCATCTCGTACCAGTGATCAACGTACGGATCATGAACACGCATTTCAGCGCCCATTTCAGTCAGTTTCCTGACTACAATTTCACTTCCACTGTATCTCGTGTCGCCTACATCCTGCCTGTAACTGGCTCCGCAAACGAGAACATCTGCTCCGGCTATATAATGGCCCATATTTCGAAGAGCATCTCGCGTAAGTTCGGCTACGTGAAGGGCTCTTGTGTCGTTTACATCAATTGCTGTGGGAGTGATCTTGAATACTTCATCTCCATCCTCAAAGCCCAGAATATGCTTATAAGACCAGTAACCCAGACCTCCGTCTTTTGGAAGGCAATAACCTCCAATCCCTGGCCCCGGAAAGATTATATTACTGTGAGTCGGACGCATTTTGATTGCATTAATAACTTTTATGAGATCGACACCGTTTCTTTCCGAAAAAAGACTCCATTCATTAAGGAAAGCGAGTATCGTTGCACGGTAGGAATTCTCAACGATTTTTGCAGTTTCAGACTCAATAGGCCTATCCATTATGGTCAGAGGGTAATCTTTAGTGTTTATTACCTCCGAAAGGAATTTTTCGACCTTTACTCTTGCTTCGTCAGTACAACCTGCACAGACTCTCCAGAAATCGCGTACACTTGCTACATAATCTCTTCCAGGCATAACACGTTCAAAACTATGTGCAAGTAAAGGAGTTGAATTAATTCCACGCTTCTGGAATGCTTTTTTCAGGAGAGGAAGAGCAACAAACTCTGTCGTCCCTGGAGCAACAGTTGTTTCTATTAACACAAGACAGTCAGGGCAGATATTTTCTCCGATTATTTTCATGGAAGCTTCAAGTGCTGCCATATCGGCTTCACCGGTTCTGACATTTCCAAGTTCACACTTTACATAATCGCACTGGATATCCACCACAACAACATCAGCAAGTTTCAAGCATTCATTTGTGTAAGTAGCTACAAGCGTTTTTGTTTCAAGAACACAGCGTTTTATAATCTCATCTACTTCTTTATCTTCTGATTTCACAGGAGACTGTCCTCTGTTGAGCAGAGGTATTTTCCAGTAACTGCGAGTACTTGGTCTCTGACAACCGATTACAAACTTACTATAATTACCGTTTTCGTCTTTCGTATCTGCAATAATCGCAGCCATTACAGCTCCAACAAACCCGACACCCATTACAACGACAATCTCTTTTCCTTCTTCACGGGCTTTGTCCACAAGATCTTTAACTCTTTTAAATTCTTCTGCATATTCATCAGATTCAGGTAAAGGAAATTCTTCTCCTTCAGGACTAACTGAAAAATTTATGCTATTAGGAGTAAGTTCAATGGACTTATTTTTTTCACTCTGAAGGCTTTCCTGAGAAGCAAAACAATTTTTTATTTGGGAAGACATCACTAATCTCTCCGAAAACTTTCAATCTAACTGATTATTTTCTAATTAAATACCATATTTAATATGGTTTTATGCCGAGAACAATTAAAAGTCCCATAATTTTACTTTATCTACACCAGAAAATCTTATTATCTCAACTAATTTTTATCGAAGAACACATTATAGTTATTTAATTTATTTATTTAACATTTATACCTTATTCTTTGAGTATTTAGGATTCTTTTCGCTTATTTAGGAGTCGTCACAGAACAAACTATGCATAAGTTTCGATTGGATGCCTTGATTTTCAAGATCATTATCACCAATTAAAAATTAACTTTATGAAAAGTTTGCCTAATCTGTTTTGTGACAGTTACTTAGATTCTGCTTTGCTTTTAAGTAACTATTTTTATTAACTCTTTTGCAATATAAATTAAATAAATCATGTTATACATAAAAAAACTTTCCTAAATTATACTAACATCACTGTTTTAAAGGCTCAATAAGAATTATTAATGTTGAGGTGCCCAGCTTTGAACTTGAATCTTCTAACAAACTTGTTATGTTTGGGAAATTTTTATAATTATGGAAGACCTGGAATCTATTATATTGACTAGAAACCTTTCTTGAAAATTACTTGCCCACAGGGAGACTGAAAAACAAAAAAATAATACAAAAGTTATACTTTGTCCAAAGAAGGTGCAATTGGCAAATATTCACTTTACTGTACAAAGTATATAGAAAAAAGATTCATTAAATAGAGATCTATTAAAAACATCTCAATAAAAATCAGAATATTATCAAACTATATTACCGGAGAGTAAAGACAAAAGCAGATTTCACATTTAAAAATCTATTCTAATTTCATAATAATTCATACGTTTGTACTAGAAAATTCGATTTTTACAGGAAACTTAATAAAATAAATAATCGCTAGACATAAATAGAACTATTAATAAAATTAGATTATGATCTTTCAGTTATATTCAGAAATAAAAGACAAAATTACTTTAATTGATGGTATTAGTATTATTTTTATTATACTCTTTCACGAGTTAGGTGGGATAAATCGGTCAGATTCTATATTTTTGTTAAGATATCTCGCCACATTTGGTTTAGTTTTGTTTACATTCTCATCTGGACTTAAGATGGGAATAAATCATTCTGCAGAAATCAACGACAAATCATTTATAAGTAAGTATTTTGTGAAGAGATTTACTCGACTATATAAAGCATACGTTGGATATACACTGTTAGCATTTTTTCCTTTATATTGTATTAGTTATATATCAATCAATTATCTTAACCTAAACTTTGAAAATATTATAAATTTTTGGAATAATTTAAATATAGACGGTTTACTTAAAACTCTAATTGGTCATAATATTGTTTCTTATCAATTGGGGTATCTAATTGTATTAATTTTAATAACAACTATTTGTTTTGCAATTATATATTATTTTCAGATTGATACTTTATTTTATTTAGGAATACCATTACTGGCATTTGATTTTATTTATAAGGACACTTTAAAACAGTACCCTAGTATTTTGTTTAATGTCATGATGTATATGCCAGCTTATATTTTTGGGATAGCCTATGGCTACAAACAATTAGAACAAAATAAACTATCAGTTTCATATATCTGTTCAATAACTTTTGTTGCAATATTTGTTATTTCCATAGTTTACCCACAATCGTTTGCACATAAATATGCTATTTTATTATATGGAATAACATTCCCACCGTTTATGATATTATTTTCTAGAATACTACTAAATTTCAAATATTTAAAAGAATTATTACTACTATGTGGGAAGTATTCATTCCAAATTTATTTATTTCATTGGCCAATAATTTTACCTTTGATAAGCAAATTAACTATTAATATTCTCAAAATTAATAATTTTTTCACTCCATATGGTGTAACAGTCCTTGCAATAATTATCTGTGTTTACGTATACAAAGTAAGTAAAAAGTTAAAATTAAATCAGATATTTGAGTAATATAACCTACTTTCACAGAACCGGAATCTTGATTAGAGAATTTATATATTGTAGATAGCACATTTATACTGAAGACGATGTCAAAAAGATAGGAAGCAACGCGCCTTTTTATATCAAAGAGTCTCTGCAACCATCAATGAAGCAAGCAACTCTTGAGGCACATTTCATTCTGGAAACATATTCTGATGAATATTACTCTTGTTATGCTGTAAAATCCTTTATTTATTCTTCTTTTAATCGTGACGCTTTACTCACTTTATGCTGCTATGCTCACTGAATCTTTTGACTACTATGTTCAGGCTAATTGAACCTTTTGAACTGCTATATGCTCAGGTCAATTGAACCTAGATTCGGCAGGTAAACATATAAGTTAATATAATTATTCTCACATCTTTTTTCTTGATTTTCCATGGCAGACAAAAACAACAGTCGACTAGTCGAATCCTCAATAAAACGTACAAGATTTTTAGGTCACCTTGGTCTCATTGCTGGAGTTTTCCGAGAACTTGAAGTTGACAAACTGATCGATGAGAAACTCCCAAAGGAAAGGGATCACAAGATTCCTCACTCAGTCTGCATCCTTGCCATGGTACTCAATGGTCTTGGTTTCATAGGTCAACGTCTATACCTTTTTCCTGACTTTTTCAGGAATATTTCTATAGAAAGACTTTTTGGAGAAGGTGTAACACGAGAAGATCTGAATCAATATGCTATCGGAGAAACTCTTGACAGAATCGTAAAGTATGGTCCTACAAAACTGTTTACGGAAATTGTTCTTCACATTATGAATCGTCTACCTATTCCTGTCCATTGTTTACACGCTGACACTACAAGTGTCAGCGTTTATGGTGATTATCAAGACGAAGAAACGGAGTCTATTGATATCACTTTTGGAATTCCCAAAAACGGAAGATGGGATCTCAAACAATTTGTGCTAAGTTTGATTGTAAATCAGCATGGAATACCCCTTTTTATGAACACTCATTCAGGGAATGCTTCCGACAAAAGCACAATTCTGGAAGCAATAAAGTCTCTCAAATCAGCTTTAAGTCCTGAAAGCAAAGTGTACTATGTCGCTGATAGTTCCTTTTACACTGACAATAATATCAATAATATAGGAAAGTCATTCTGGATCAGTCGTGTTCCTGCAACAATTAATGAGGCAAAGGAACTGCTAAATGCAAATCTAAACCTGAAGCCACTGAAAAGCGATGAAAGATACTCATTTTATCAAACCTTTGTTGATTATGGGGGAGTCAAGCAAAAGTGGGTTTTGTTGCTTTCTCATAAAATGAAAGAAAAGAAAGAGATAACTCTCAGAAAGAAGCTTCAAAATGAACTTGAAAAAGCAGAAAAGTCGCTTAAAAAACTGGTAGGAGAGGACTTCTTCTGTGAAGAAGATGCATTAAAAGCAGCAGAAAAATGGACTGCAGATTTCCCTTCTATTGTGTTTGAAAAAGTAGATTTGAAAACCGTTAAAAAA
>NZ_LMVP01000456.1 GCF_002287235.1 Methanosarcina spelaei | reverse complement strand
TAAATTTCTTTAATGAATCTACTCAGTTTCAATCCTTGTTTTAGTGGATCTTGCTCACGAATAAAATTACTTACCTTATCTCAGGACAATTATTTATTGTTTCAATCCTTGTTTTAGTGGATCTTGCTCACGAATAGTGTATCCTTCGGAATTCCGAGTGATGTCCCCTTCGGTTTCAATCCTTGTTTTAGTGGATCTTGCTCACGAATTTATCAGGCTTGTTTGTATCAATTATATTACCCTGGAGTTTCAATCCTTGTTTTAGTGGATCTTGCTCACGAATTAGAGTATTATTGGAATGCTGAT
>NZ_LMVP01000455.1 GCF_002287235.1 Methanosarcina spelaei | reverse complement strand
ATGCAGGTATACGACGGAGCAAGAAAGAAGCTCGAAGAATTAGGGCTTGTATTCTAATCCGAAAGTCCAGAGCCTGAAATTTATACTGAAGGAAACGGAAAGTCAGCGAGTTACTTCGCTGGCTAATTTTTTTAACAAAATTCAGGCAAGACATTTATAAAGATATATTACAAGTGGTACGGATTTTTAAATGTAACTGAAAAAATATAATAATTTAGTGTTAAAAGGGGATATTAAAATGGATATCTGGACTTTAATCAAAGTTGCGCTGGCGCACCCCGCTGCAAGCAACGGGGTATGTCCGCGCC
>NZ_LMVP01000454.1 GCF_002287235.1 Methanosarcina spelaei | reverse complement strand
AGCATGATCTCAACGCTGAGTTAGTTTCAATCCTTGTTTTAGTGGATCTTGCTCACGAATGCTTTTCGGTTATCATTTACACCGCCACCATTTGAGTTTCAATCCTTGTTTTAGTGGATCTTGCTCACGAATAAGATTAAGAGGTTGAGACAAATGCTAGGAGAAATACGTTTCAATCCTTGTTTTAGTGGATCTTGCTCACGAATTTATTTTTTACATTGAGAGGTACCGCTAAACCTTGTAGTTTCAATCCTTGTTTTAGTGGATCTTGCTCACGAATAAAAAAAAAAAAAAAGAAAAAAAAAAA
>NZ_LMVP01000453.1 GCF_002287235.1 Methanosarcina spelaei | reverse complement strand
TTCTCTTCCCACATTAACTTATAATATTCGTGAGCAAGATCCACTAAAACAAGGATTGAAACATTGAAAATTGACATCTAAAATCTGACATAATTACCATTCGTGAGCAAGATCCACTAAAACAAGGATTGAAACTCAGTAACTACCTTCTGATTGTAATAATCGAACCAGTATTCGTGAGCAAGATCCACTAAAACAAGGATTGAAACACGTGTATCCCGCCACCGATAACAAAAAATAAAATCAATTCGTGAGCAAGATCCACTAAAACAAGGATAGAAACAATATAATAAATATATGACAAAGAGT
>NZ_LMVP01000452.1 GCF_002287235.1 Methanosarcina spelaei | reverse complement strand
TACATACAATTCTCTCCAAATTTTCTTATTTATATGTTTCAATCCTTGTTTTAGTGGATCTTGCTCACGAATAAAATCGAGGCTGTTAACGGCAATGGTTCAAATGAAGTTTCAATCCTTGTTTTAGTGGATCTTGCTCACGAATAGTAATCTTCTATTGCTGTATCTATTGTACTCAGTTTCAATCCTTGTTTTAGTGGATCTTGCTCACGAATTTACAACACACCTTCTCCAAGTGCTACCCTACCGACGGTTTCAATCCTTGTTTTAGTGGATCTTGCTCACGAATATATCAGCCTAGAAAGTAGC
>NZ_LMVP01000451.1 GCF_002287235.1 Methanosarcina spelaei | reverse complement strand
TATCTTTTGAATAGATCCAGCTCTATTATTCGTGAGCAAGATCCACTAAAACAAGGATTGAAACGGTACAAAGAGTATCCAGTCACAGTTTGCCCCGGTGATTCGTGAGCAAGATCCACTAAAACAAGGATTGAAACTTCAGGTTGAAACCAGATGGACAAGCACTGTAATTTATTCGTGAGCAAGATCCACTAAAACAAGGATTGAAACAAATCAATTGGAACGTAAGAAAATCCAGACTTTTTATTCGTGAGCAAGATCCACTAAAACAAGGATTGAAACAAAAAGGTCCAGAAACAAACAAAAAAGA
>NZ_LMVP01000450.1 GCF_002287235.1 Methanosarcina spelaei | reverse complement strand
GTGACTCCCACTTTGCCTTCTTTATATGTCTTCACAACCGCATCCGAGCATAAGCTTTGCTTTCCTGCAAAACTCGCTTCGATTCTGCCGCCCATTTTGTACATCATCGCCTGTGTAAGTAACATAACCTGTTTGGGAGTACAGATAATTACAACAACATCCGGAGTAAACGTGGTTTTTTCCAGGGGAGAATACAGAATGGCTTCTGTTGAGTTTGGGGGAAGCTTGGTGACTCCTTCAAGGGTGCGCCTGGCAGCGCCCTGGGTGCTGAACTGTTTGAGTTTATTAAAATAAAATTCTCCACTTGCGAC
>NZ_LMVP01000449.1 GCF_002287235.1 Methanosarcina spelaei | reverse complement strand
AAGCAGGAAGTTATACTGTTAAACTTACAGTAACAAACGATGAAGGTAGTGACACAGTAACAAGAACAAGTTATATAGTGGTTACAAAGCCGATTGCTGTCTCCTCTAATACTAATGAGGATAACGTTGAGTATGTTGATGAGGACAGTGTTCAGTATATTGATGAGGATAACATTCAATATATTTATGAGGATACAAACGCTCTTGTTGCACAGTTTACCAGCGATGTCACCAAAGGCTCTGGTTCTCTTTGTGTGAAGTTTACTGATACTAGCACAGGAGAGCCGACTAAATGGAAATGGGATTTTGGAG
>NZ_LMVP01000448.1 GCF_002287235.1 Methanosarcina spelaei | reverse complement strand
CTTTTGATGACTCTGTTGGTGTTAAAGTAGGTGATACTGAAACAGTTTTATCAGCTTCAATACTTATATCCTTAGACCAATCTTTATATTCTGTAAGTGTTAGGGTAACTGTATGAGAACCTTGCTTAACATCTTCCAAGATCTTTGGTGTTTCACCTTCGTAAGTGTCATCCAGAAAAATATCAGCACCAGTGGGGGAAGAAGTAACTGAAATGGAGCCTGTTGAAGATGGTGGTTCTGGTGATGGTTCTATTTGTATTGGTGTTAAAGTAGGTGATACTGAAA
Organism: Methanosarcina spelaei; assembly: GCF_002287235.1. Lineage (GTDB taxonomy): Archaea > Halobacteriota > Methanosarcinia > Methanosarcinales > Methanosarcinaceae > Methanosarcina > Methanosarcina spelaei. Next base: position 28 of record NZ_LMVP01000448.1, on the reverse strand, counting down.
CAGTTTTATCAGCATCAACACTTATATC
>NZ_LMVP01000447.1 GCF_002287235.1 Methanosarcina spelaei | reverse complement strand
CATCAGGAAAAGCACCGTTAACAGTTACCTTTACTGATAAAAGTACAGGAACACCAACGAAGTGGCAATGGAACTTTGGAGATGGATCAAAGTCATTCGTTCAGAATCCGACTCATAAGTATTCCAAGTCAGGAGTATATACTGTTAGCTTAACAGTAAAGAATGCTAAAGGCAGCAACACAGTAACAAAAACAGATTATATAACAGTGATAACAAAGCCTATTGCAAATTTCACCAGCAGTGTTACATCAGGAAAAGCACCATTAACGGTTACCTTTACTGATAAAAGTACAGGAACACCAACTTCATGGAAATGGAGTTTCG
>NZ_LMVP01000446.1 GCF_002287235.1 Methanosarcina spelaei | reverse complement strand
CAGTATTTTATTACTATGATCTATCTAAAATTAGGAAAGTTAGATTTCAAACTACCCATCTGAAATGACGAAGAGCCCAATTATTCGATTGTTTCCGTTTTCTCTTTCATGACAAAGGGCTGACTTATTTTTTCTGGCATCCAGCCAGGTTTATTATCGGGAGCTTTAACAGTTTGTTTCCATGCCTTGTAAACGTGTATCTTCTTTGTCCCGCATTCCCTAAGTCTAATAATCTGCGGTTTGGATTTTGTTCCTTCCCCACGGTTCGCAGCTTTTAACGCAGCTTGACGAGGTTGTTTTCCTTTGAAAACTCCGTGTTCATTGCCATCTTGATCTCGTAAAACAAAACTTCTCTTGTCGGCTATATCAATCACCTCGAAAATCAGTAGCTAGCTGCTGATTCAGTTAAATCAATTAGTTAAATCAATTTAAATTTTCTTTAATTTTTAGGAGAGGAATTCTTGATTTTTTAAATCCCAATTAAGATGTATGTCTAACTTCTAATTTTTTGTAATAATGTATATGAATATAACTTCAAAAATTTCCCAATGAAATTCCTATTCTTCAGAATTTATTTTTCATAAATTTTGGTTTTGTGGAATTTTCACCGGTTTTTACAGTTTCATTTGACTGCAGTAATGAATCTTGGTTACGAAAACTCCACAAAACAACATATAAAAACTTTTGACTTGTCAGATTTGAGAATCTACATACTGTACAATTACTCTTTTTTACCGCCTTTTATACAAAAATACGCTAATAAGACAAATGATTCCAGAAGCCATTTCAAAGCCAGGCGTTTTTGTGCTTTCTTTTCCAGATGTGTTTGAGCTTTGTGTCTGCTCAGATGGCTGTTCAACATTTGTCTTACTGTTTTGTTCAGAACTCTGCACTTCAGGTTTAGATTGTTTTTCAGTCCCAGCTTCTGTTGCTGCTATCTTACCTGTTATTGCAAAATAAGAGAATCTGGATGTTTTTGCTGAGAAATACAGATACTTATCATCTTCACCTGAAGGGTCAGTTGGAAGAGCATTCCATTTTTTATCAGCGTAACTGTTAAGGGTGATGGAAGATTTGTCTATGCTCTTATCCTGTACCCAGGATTTTTCTACCTTGAAAGATACAACTGAGTTATCTATGTTATCAGAAGTTGCAAATCCGCTGTTTCCAACCCAGATGTTAATGAATTTATATATTTCATCAGAAGGTAGACTTGAAACCAGAGTGGACTGATTTTTTAGCATCTCAACTATAGTTGTAGTCTTGCCAGCCGTCTTTTTAGAATCAAAGCTTATGTTCACGACAGGAGTAGCAGCCTGTGGGAAGTCAAAGTTTACAGAGTTTCCATATGTAATAGTAGTCTGTGAAAGTTCTTTAGCTTCGACATTACTTTGAGGCTCAGGTGAACCACCGGCACTTCCACCACTACCACTGCTACCACTACTGCTTCCACTATTGGAACTGCTTTCTTCCACACTTATTGTCGCAGTTTGGGAAGATGTTCCTTTTTCGTCACTTACTGTTAGATTTGCTGTATAAGTTCCTGCTGCGGAATAAATATGTGCTGGACTCTCATCGGTTGAAGTTTCTCCGTCTCCGAAATCCCATTTCCATTCGGTTGCATTTTGCGAAAGGTCCGTAAACTGTACGGTAAGAGGGGCAACACCGCTGTCAACGCTTGTACTGAAATTGCTAACAGGGAGAGAGAAACATTCCGGATGAATCAGTTTTGCAACCATTTCGATTGCGTCGACAATTCGTGGTCCTCCTCTGCTAATTATATCAGCATCAACAAGAGCGAGATGGTCATCCTTAACAGCTTTGAGACTTTGTACCTGCGTATTTTGTTCAAAATAATCATACACAGGATTTGATCCGTTCTCATCTGACATACCTGTTCCAGAGTTGATCATAACATAATCCGGGTCTTTGTTGATGAGGTCCTCTACATTAACGGTTCCCCATCCATCAATACTGGAAAATGCATTCTTGCCACCTGCAACACTTATTACCTGGTCCTGGTAAGTATTTTTTCCGGCAACATAAATAGGATCATAACTGACTACATGAGCAACCGTTGGTTTAGTGTTTGCACTTGCCACCTTTTCTTTAATTGAATTTACTCTATCACTCATTGAATTAACAAGCGAGTTAGCCTTATCCTCTGTACCTGTTGCTTTTCCCACCAGAACAACATCTTTAAAGACTCCTTCAATATCTGTTGGGTTCAGAACCACTACATTCAGGCCAAGCCCGCGCAAATAATCTATTGTTTCATTACCGTTTCCAGAATCGGCAATTACAAGGTCAGGATTGAGCGCTACTACTTTCTCCGAATTGATTGCAGTGTAACCTCCAACATTAGTTTTCGTTGCTGCCTCTGCAGGATAATTACTATAATCGGTTACACCAACTACCTTATCTATCAGATCTAAGGCTCCCAGGATCTCTGTGTTGGAAGGGGATAGTGAAACGATTTTCTGGGGATCCGAAGGTACTGACACTTTAACTCCATAGTCATCTGTAACCGTAACATTACCATCAGAAGCGGCAGCAGACCCAACGCACCCTAATAAAAATTGAGAAGTTATGAGGAGTAGTAAGAATACATACCAGAATTTATTCTTGAACATTTCCTATCATCTCTGTCGTGTTTCTCTCTATCATATTAAGTGAGGGAACAGTGCATAATTTTAAATTCAGTGTTGCGAATTTGCTGTAAATTTAAAGTCAGTTTTTGTGTACCATGGGAAAATTAAGCTTTCAACATAGAATTTTCTAACAATCACTTTTTGATATTTGTGATTTTACAGAATAATTAGCATGTTTCCTTTCTTTTAGTAAGTGTATATCGTGGCTGTATCCACAGGTAACTTTACCGATTTTGCTAATTTTTGTATGCTCTATGCTGTAACTGTTATTGATGGTACAAAACAAACTTCCAGTAAAATCCAGCATCTTTTTCATTTTAACACCCAGTCGACTCCAAAATTTTGGAAAATATTTCTGTTTCTTTCTCATTCGTATTTAGATAACGGGTTTTTGCACACCTTCAGTATTAGGTGTAATTATTTGCTTTTCTATGCCCTTGAAGAAAGATCTGTGTTGAGAAAATATCGTTTTTATGGAGCAAATAAAGCAAGTTTTCTTGACTAATTGGTAAAAGTATATGTATTATTTTAATATTTCGATGTGTATAGACAAATTTATAAAAATGATGAAATAGCAAGACAAATTAATTTGAGTAAAATTTATTGGATAAAAAAAGAAAAAGATTGAAATTACACAACGCCAATCGAGAAAAATTAATTAACAATTCATGTCACGCATGACAAACTCAGATATAGCCTTAGTAAGATGCTGAAGGATTGAAGCTTTAACCGATTCAGAGTTGTTCTCTACTAAGGATGCTTTGTCAAGACCAAACCCTTCCACTATCATAAGACATGCAGCTTTTTTTGCTTCATTCTCTGGCAGCAATCCCCATTCTACTTCATCAATAATATGAAGAATAGCCGATGTTACTGCAACCAGAAAAGGATTTTTTGCACAGTTGCATAAATTATTCAAAAATGGTTCCTTTGACACTACATTAATTGTCGATTCATTCATAATCTCTTTAGCAGCTTGCCAAAGGTCTTTTCTAGTTATAGAGAAACGAGACAGTCGGACAAGTACATCCATCTGTGATTCTGGTGAGAGTCCTGTTTGGAGACGCAGTGCCTCAGTTGTTGCACTGATAACAGACTTTCCGATCAGCTCCCCCAATTTGGAATGTTTTCCTGCATCGGAAATATGTAGTTTTGAATTGGGATCCGTAATAATTGCAATCATATCTGTACCGGATCCGGTTGCAATACCCTGCGAGTAGATACTTCTTGCCATAAGCTGCTGAAGAGCCACTGATTTTGCTTCTGTTGCAGTCATAAGCGCCTTTCCAACTGAATACTCCGGAAGATCAGCGTTGATGAGTAAGATAGTATTGATCGTGCCGCCGACAGGTTCATAACTTTCGTTATTTTCATAATATGATGCAGGATCGCCAGCTCGTCCACCGTTTTCTTCAATTCCTGCAGTCACTATCGCACAGACATAAAGATCCCTGTAGGACATAGGGACTATGGCTGTATTCTGCATATATGCACATGTCATTAGACTGCAGACTGTGTTTGGATCTAGCTCGAGAGATTCTGCGACACCTTTAAGATATGTTTTTATGTCTTCTGTAGTTTGGCACGCTTCACATACCTCTAGTGAAACCTGGTGGTTGAATACAGCAGTTAGATCTTTTCGGTAGCCCCCATTAAGCCATGAGGTACTGAACACATTTCTTTTTCCAGGAAGTCGGACTACAAAAGAACGTTCATATCGTTCGATTGAATGTTCGTAACACTCTATTGAGTGTTCATAGCGTTCTATTGTTTCATTTTTCAAGGATATCATTGAGTTTTCCTCTATCAGTGAGTAGTCTCGTGGATAGGGATAATGAGATACGAATTAAAAATGTCAAATAGCCTATCCTGAGTATCTTTTATCATGATGGGTATTCTTTCCCCAAGCACTGGTCTAGAGCCTCTGTACTGGTGACTATAGTTGCCAGGCCAGTCGAGATCATATGATTAACGATTGATGCTGCATCGCCTGCCATGCAATTTTCAATACTTCGAGATACACAATCTGTTACAAGCAGAATCGGTTTATTACAACATTCCGAAACAATGCGTACATTATCCATATTTTCCTGCTCGTATGGCATTGATGTGAACACAACAAGATCTGCTTTGCTAATGCTTTCTTCAAGTAATGAGCGTGAAACATCAGTTATTGGGGAGAAGGGAGGTTCAGCAATACAGGGAATACCCAATTGGATTGAAGTAGAGTAATCAGCGTCATTCATAGAGAGAATACCTGTACTGACATCACATTTGGCTGCATGAAGAGCAAACATAATCTCTGTGCCAGATCCGCCACCGCAAATAAGATGCACCTTTTGATTTCCTTTTTTAACGGGTTTTCTATGATAGATAGGAATCAGGTATAGTTTGCCAGTTGTCGGGTGGGTCTTTATCATTACATCAAGCCCGAAGACGGCACGAATATTTTCTTGAGTCATTACCTTGTGTGGGGTTCCAGTTGCATATACAGTTCCCTGGTCAAGCATAATGATCTCATCACAGTACTGAGAAGCAAGATTTAGATCATGAATCACACAGATTACTGTCGAACCCTGGCGTGTCAAGCTTTGCAGAACAGATAAGATTTCAATCTGGTGATTTATGTCGAGCTGACTGATGGGTTCATCTAACAGGAGTAAAGGTGTCTCCTGTGCCAGTGCCCTGGCAATCAAGACACGTTGCCATTCACCTCCGCTAAGCGTCAAGATACTCCTTCCAGAAAGATGTGAGATCCCGGTCAATGCCATTGCTTTCTGGCATGCCTCTCTATCATGAGATTCAGGCGGGCGGAGAAGCTTCTGGTATGGGTAGCGTCCCATCATAACAATATCATCTACGGAAAAATCAAAAGTCCTCATGGATTCCTGAGGTACAACGCCAAGCATCATAGCCAGGTTTTTGCGCGAATAGTTCTCGATTTCCTTCCCCATAATACGGATCTTACCAGTGGATGGATGCAAGGTGCGACTCATACAATGGATGAGTGTACTCTTTCCTGAACCGTTTGGGCCAATAATACCAACAAATATGCCTTGGCCGGCATTAGCACTTATCTTATGCAGGATCTCAACAGTGCCTATTTTAACATCCACATCCGTAACGCTAACAACTGATTTTGTTATGTCCACATTCTCCTCCTTATAAGATAGATGAAAAATGGTGCTCCAAAGAATGCCGTAATGATACCAACTGGCATGTCATTCATGAATGTCCGAGTTAGAGTATCTGCCCACATCAGAATGATTCCACCTGTAAGGGCTGAGATTGGAAGCAAGAAACGAAACGAAGAGCCAGAAACATATCTGACCATATGAGGAACAATAAGTCCGATGAATCCTATCGAACCTGCAAGTGAGACTGCAATTCCGGTAATAAATGATGTAACTGCAAGTAACAAAATCTTGACTCGTTCAGTGTTTACACCAAGTGATGACGCTTCATCGTCACCTAATGAGAGAATATCGAGCTCACGGACAGTAAAAAGGAGTATAACAATAGCTGGAATCACTAAAAGTCCAATGCGTACCTTATCCCATGTAGCGTTCCACATACCTCCCATAAGCCAGAACATGATTTGATGCAAATCGTTCCCGGATTTATACATGAGAAAAGAAAGCATAGCCGAACAAAATAGCGATATGGCAATACCGGATAGAAGAAGTGTTTCTACAGCTACTTTTCCGTTTTGTCGGCATATGATATAAACGATTATAGTAGAGCTGCATGCTCCACAAAATGCTGCAAAGGGAAGTAAGAAACTGTGAAAAATTACCAGTGAAATTGCTGCACCTAATGCCCCGCCTGATGATGTGCCGATAACATAAGGGTCAGCTAATTGATTGCGGAATAATCCCTGCATTGCCGCACCTGCTGCTGCTAATCCCCCTCCAACGATAAATGATGTGATGACTCGTGGTAGTCTGATTTGAGTAAGGATTAAGGACATTTTTGAAGTTTCCATAAATTGTATTCCAAAAATATTAGAAGGTCCAACAAATGTACAGACTATGGCGCTAATAATTGCTATTACGCTAAGGAAAAGTAATAATACCCATCGATATGACACAACAGATATTGTCTTATGTAATGCTCTTATATTACCATCTCCTGTAGTGTTCTTAAACGATCGCTGGAACAGTACAGGGTCTCCTTGGGCCATACCGACTTATTGCCACAAAAGCATGCTGAAAATTGGTAATAGCAGAACATTGTCTTCGTCCATCATAATCAAATGTGTTGCGATCAACTTTGATCATCTTTTTACAGTAATCATTTTACTGTATCTTCAATCGCTGTCAACCTATACCTTTTTTCTGTTAATGTCCAAAAACACAGATATTCGGGGTAGATCTCTATAAAATGTATGAAATTGCAACATAATTCAAGTTTACTTGAATTATCGCAAGTAAATTTTAGTTGTATAAAAGTATTCCTTTTATTTATACGTAATGAAACTTTTTCATATAATTTTAATTAATGTTGCGCTGGCGCATCCCTTAGCAAGCTAGGGAGTATTCGAATGAAATAGTTTCAACGAGAAAAGCGAAAACACTTAAAATTCTCATTTGATTTTTTTCAAGAAATGTATTAATATTTTTGGAAGTTGCCCATTAGATGATTTTTTGGAGGTTTACTTGAAAGTGTCCATTTACTCTCAAGCGATATTTAATAAGAAGTTTACTTGAAAGTGTCCATTTACTCTCAAGCGATATTTAATGAGTTCATCCCAAAACCAATTTCATTCCCAAATCTATTATATTATTTTCATGTTGGAAATTAGAGCGAGTATTCAAAATTCAAGGTTTTGGAATAGGCTCAATAGATATTTAAAATTGGATTGTGTTTTATTTCGTCTTCAAACCCACTAAATTTCATTCTTTATCTATTGCACTCATATACCTGGGAAATAAAAACATGTATTTAGTAATGTTTTCCATCTTTACTGTTTAAGGCCCCATGTAACTACAGGTTCTCTAGCTATTGTATTTCCCCGAATCATTTAACTCCTCTGAACTCTTACTCCTATGAATTCCGCGTCCAACCTTGTGTATTTGTTTTTTTTCTGTTCTGATGCACATCTCTCGGGGGTTGAACGCTCCCGGAATATTAAGGTTCCATGTGACCCCAGGTTTTTTGGCTATTGCTTTTGCTTGAATCTTATTATTCCCCCAAATTATATATCCAATTTCACAATTTTTATATTCTCTATTCTGATGTGCATTTCCCAGGAGCTGGATGCTCCCGGGAGAAAAACCGTCTTGTTTCGGGTTGCTTTTTTGGAGGTTAAACCCTTTACCCAATCTAATAACTCAATAACTAGTAAAGATATGTATTTGAATAATGAATCTTAACTTCAGAGGTAACGTAATGTGGAAATAAGTAGTACCTTTTTAAGGAGAATTTACCTCGACGATAGTTGAGATCCGGGTAATCTCAACCCGCCGAGTTAAGCAAATCTATAAAGAATAATACGTTGTCACTTGCTAACTTCCTCATATTGGCAATACTCCTTATAGGCTATGTAAACAGTTATCTTCAGATGAGAAGAAGTTAATTGACCAGCTTATTTTGAGTGCGCTTCAATCGATGGGTATATAGAAATTCATTCTTTTTACACCAGATATCCTGGTTAAGGAATAGATTCATAATATTTTAGCTCCAACATTGTGTTTACTAGAGCAAGTAACTGGATCATCTGAAAGTCTGGAATCTTCCAGTCAGAAAAAGTGATCTGTTCTTTGTGAATGCTCTATTTTAATGGGGAGGTTTGGTAAAGATGCACAAAATGCATAATATACCGGATAATCTATATGTTCCGTCTAAGCTGCTAACGATTGTAGGAGCTCTTAATTGGGGTCTTGTAGGGCTACTTAACTTTAATCTGGTAGCAGCTATATTTGGGAAGAGATCCTTAATCTCACGGTTGATCTACACTCTTGTAGGTCTGGCTGGTGTCTACCTGGTGATTAAACACAAAGAAAAGTATTTAGCAAAGCACAGGAAGGCAAAGGGCGAGCACGAGTATAGCGGTAAACAATACAGTTGGAGCGGAATTCAATAAAATATGGGAATTGCCATTGCTTTGTATTTATTAAGAATGCGTTTTTAAACATTACTCAACTATATGTGCTTGCAACACCAAGTACATATTAATCTCTTTTTACCTGTAAGCTTTTATCAAAGGCTTTAAACAAAAAGTAAATTATATATCCTACATTCGGCAGCAAGCACATTCTAACACTTAAATATTCTTCATCATTAGTTTTTGTAGTTTCAGTTAAAAATCAGTATCATGAGGACTAGATATCTATTCTGATTTGTCGTTTCTCTCCTTTTGTTACAAATATATATTAATAATGTTATGGTTAACATTTAGTAATTTTTAATTTAAATTTAATTTAAATAGTTCTGAAAAAAACGATATCAATAGAAAAATTGAATGAATTTTTATGTCGACCTGCCGAAAGCAGGATATATTAGTTTTATCTGGAATTTTGGATACATCTTTTTGGTTTATGAGCGCCCAGGAGATTTTAAAAAGATATAAAAATCAAAATTATATCTCGTTATAAAGCTTTCTCAGCATAAGCGCGTCTTCTTCAAGAATAGGGCTCTCAAGTATTACCCTTCCTTGAGCTTTGAATTCTTTTAAGGCCTTCATAAGTTCGGGATAATTTAAGTCAGACTCTTTTAAAGTTAGGTGTCTCTTTTCTCCGTTCGTGCCGTATTCGACTCCTGAGATATGCATGTGCATATTCGAAAGCCCTTGTTTTCCAAGGTTTTCCTCCACTCTTGATAGAATTTCCGTAAACTCGGAGTAAGAGTTTTCTTTACCTTCTCTTGCGTGCAGATGGCAAAAATCAAGGCAGGGCATAATGCCTTCAATTTCTGCACTCAATGCAAGCACTTCTTCAAGCGTTCCAAACTGCGTACGCTTACCCATAGTTTCAGGGCGCAGGACTGCCTGGATTCCTTCGTCCCGGAGTTGTCCGGTAAGCTCTTTCAGGGCTTTTGATATATTCTCAAAGGTGTGTTTTTTAGTACTTTTCTGGTAAAATCCGGCATGCAGTACAATCGATTCGGCTCCGCAGAGGCTGCCTACTTTTGCGGCCTCGTAAATCCTTTCCAGGCTAGCTTTTAATTTTTCTTCTTCATAAGAGTTCAGGTTGATGTAATAGGGGGCATGGACACTCAGGGCTACTTCTTCTTTATTTGCAGTTTCCAGGACGTTTTTCGCCCCTTTTTCGCCCATGCGCACTCCCTGGACAAACTCAAGCTCCATACAATCAAGCCCAAGTTCCCTGATCCGTTTGATTCCTGATATACTGCTTGTTCCTTTTGTGCTTCTCGGAATTCCTCCGGTTCCGAAAAGCAGATCTTTCGAGGTCATTTTTAACTATCCTTTCAGAAAATTCCCACAAAGTCCTTTAGCTGCTTTGCTCTCTCAGGGGACAGCTTTTCGGTAATTACTGCAACCAGCTCTTCAAGATCTTCGTCCAGGGACTGAACATCCTCCTTTCCTTCAAGGGCAAGCCCTACAAGATAATCAAGTTCTTCGGGGCTCAGCCTCTCCAGTCTTTTTCTAAAATCTTCAGAGGATTCTGCAAACTTATGTGAGACCGGTCGCAGGATAAAGGGAAACTGGTGCCCTGCCTCTCTGGAAGTTAAGCTTCCTCTGGCCTCAGGAGCAAGCTTGTTAAATATCTCAATGTCCTTCGGTGTAAATTCTCTGGGCATACTATCACTTTATGGCTCTGTCCTGATTTATAACTACTTTGGTATAATTATAATGGAGTCTAACTGTTTAGTGTTAGTGAAACTACTTAGTGGTCAATTCTTAGTGCTTAATGCTTAATGTTCTTTTTCAGTCTGCCGTGCCTGTCAATCTCCCCTTTTGCAATCCTTGTCGAGGAAATCGGGATTCCATCTTCAGCCATTACATACTCAACGTATACGATCTCAAGGGGTTTCTTTCCTTTTTCTTCCCTGATACGGTTCATTTTAAGGGCGACCGGATAAGTCTCGGGAGAGACAATTATATAGTCGAAATCCTCTTCCAGAGCAGGACCATAGGGATCATTAAGCTTTGTAATTTCATATCTGTCGTCTGGGATTCCCATTTTTTTTATGTATTGCAGCAGCAAGGTTCTCCTTTTTTCATAATTATCGACGTTGTGGCTTTTACTTAGCATCTCGTCCGAGGTAAGTCCTATGTGGATTTTTCCATCCTTTGCTATCTCAAATGCTTTTTCAATCAGTTTGGCGTGACCGTCATGAAAATACTGAAACGTACCGCCGACTGCGACCTTTGGCATGATTGGTGATAATCTACCAAGTAAAAAGAATTTTTGGTTTTTTTCCGGTATTTTGGGAATTTTTACTCACTCTCTTTCTTTCCTTCTTTTTTCTACTTTCCTTCTTTCTTCTTTTCTCTTCTTTTTCCTCTCTTTTCTCTTCTCATTTTCTTCTCATTTAAGGCTCCACCATTTTTGCAGGATTCCTTATTTAGCATGAAAATACTGCCATCAGCATGCATTTTCATATAGTTGTGCATGTTATTCAAGGAATATCATGTTTGTTTTAGCATGAAAATACTGCCATCAGCATGCATTTTCATATAGTTGTGCATGTTATTCAAGGAATATCATGTTTGTTTTCAATAATATTAGGTAAAAAACATCTACTTTGTAAAAAATTTGTTTAACGCAGTTTAAATTTGATTTAATGGAATTTATGCCAATAATTTTAGCTATGGTAATTTTTAGTTATGTAATAAGGAAAAATGCCCTATTCAAATTTTCAACACACAATTAGTATTTATATATTTACTCAATTTGCAAAAAAAGATCACATAAAGTACTAATTTAGCAATAGTATATAGCATTAATTAAGCTTTTATCACTAAATATATGTTCATCTGCATTTTGCGCTGTTACTTAAAGGTACTAGGTGTAATTTTTTGATTTAATAAGCTATTTTAAACTATTTTTTCACTTTTAACGCCTTTCCATCAATTTTGACAAAATCTCATTTTTTCTTTTTTATTTTCTCTTCTTTCTCCTCTGTTTTGCGCTAGTTTTTTTAAATGTGAGTGCTAGAAAAACCTTCTTCTTTTTCTCCTCTATTTTCCAGGTTTCCCGGCAATATAACCGTGTTTCAGAGGCGGCGTAAAACACTTTCACCTTGCTTCCTCTAGTTATTTATACCTTCAAAACTATTGTGGAGCAACTGTTATGCACCTTATACAAACATGTGCATCTTAGGAGAATTTGTAATGAGCGAAATAGCACTTGAAGAGCTGCCCGGAGTTGGCCCTGCAACCGCAGAAAAACTCAAAGAAGCTGGATTTAATACTATTGAAGCAGTGGCTGTTGCCTCTCCTTCTGAACTTGCAACTACAGCCGAAATCGGGGAATCAACGGCTGCAAAAATCATCAATGCCGCAAGGCAAGCTGCTGATATAGGAGGTTTTGAGACCGGCGACATCGTGCTTGAAAGGCGGAAAATGGTAGGCAAGCTGACGACCGGTTGTACCGAATTTGACGAAATGATGGGTGGGGGCATAGAAACCCAGGCAATTACCGAACTATACGGAGAATTCGGTTCAGGAAAGACCCAGCTGGCGCACCAGCTTGCAATCAATGTCCAGATGGACAGGGAACACGGAGGACTTAACGGTTCGGTTATTATAATAGACACTGAAAACACTTTCAGACCTGAAAGGATTGCCCAGATGGTAAAAGGGCTTTCCGAGAAACACGGCATGGAGCTTGACCCAGAAGAGTTCCTCCAGAATATCCATGTCGCCAGAGCATACAATTCCAATCACCAGATCCTTCTTGTGGATTCTGCAACAGACCTGGCAAACGAGCTTCGGGATATGGGAAAACCCGTTCGCCTGCTAATTGTTGATTCGCTTATGGCTCATTTCAGAGCTGAATATGTGGGAAGGGGAACCCTTGCCGACCGACAGCAGAAACTCAATAAGCACATGCACGGCCTGCTCCGTTTCGGGGATTTGTTCAACGCTTCCGTGGTTGTAACAAATCAGGTCATGGCAAAACCCGATGCCTTCTTCGGTGACCCCACAAGGCCTGTTGGAGGACACATTGTGGGACATACAGCAACTTTCAGGCTTTACCTGCGAAAATCCAAAGGAGACAAAAGGATTATACGTCTAGTGGACTCTCCCAACCTGCCAGAAGGAGAAGCTGTTATCGCAGTCACTACAGCCGGACTAACAGACCAGTGAAATGTAGCTGTGAAATGCAGTAAAAGTAAGAAGCAAGCGTATCAAGAAGCAAGTGTTATTGAAGTAAACAATACGTAAATGGTAGGCATATTCAAAGCGGGTAGGGAAACATTTTATCTACTCTTACCCAATCTTTTTTATGAAATTCAAAGCTATCGTTGCCGACATTGACGGTACAATCACCTGCGAGAAAAGGGAACTTCATCTGGGGGCCATGAAAAAAATTCGTTCTCTTAAAGTTCCTGTCGTGCTTGCCACAGGAAATACTCTGTGTTATGCAAGGACAGCTTCAAGGCTTATAGGCCTTGAGGGAGCGGTAATTGCAGAAAACGGAGGGGCTGTTACTGTCCGCTTCGATTTACAGGGCACTTTTGAGGAAAGCCTTGAGGAATGTGAGAAAGCCTATTCTTTTCTTTCCGAATATTTCAAGCTCACCAAACTTGACCCTTTATACCGAAAAACCGAGATTGCCCTCAGAAGGGACTTTGATCTCGAAAAAGCCAGAGCTCTTCTCAAAACCCAGAACCTGGACATCGAAATGGTTGATACAAAATATGCCATCCATCTCAAGAGTACGAAAATTAACAAAGGGGTCGGCCTCCAGAAACTTGCAGGCATGATGGGGCTTGAAGCTGAAGATTTCGTAGCCATAGGAGATTCGGAAAATGACGTAGAGATGTTTGAAGCTTCAGGTTTTGGAATTGCTGTCGCAAACGGAGACGAAAAGATAAAAGAGGCTGCCAATTACGTGACAGATGCCTCATTTGGGGATGGAACTGTAGAAGCTATTGAATTTCTTGAATCTAATGGCTGGATTTGAAAAGTTTCAAAAAAAATTAATATCAGTTCGATCCCTCTGTTCTGATATTCCGGCTACACTGTTATCGGTGTAAACACGTTAAAACGGAATAATTTTATTTCCATCTTTATTTTGGAATTAACTTATGTTGAAATTCTCTCATCAATCCGTCTAACCATGCTATATGCATAAGGAATAAAATGCTTATTCCAAAACCTGCTTCCCGTAATATTTATGGATTCGAAATCTACTCCGCAAAGAGTATAACCGTTTTTTAAAAGCCACTCCTGTACTGCTCCCAATAACATAGTTCCTGTACCTGCTTTTCTTTCACTCTCCAGAACGTATGCACCGGTTATGTTCATAATGTCTTTGTGTTCCGAAACAAAAGTTTCAGCGTCTGGTTGAATTTTTATATACCCCAAAGGTTTTTCATCTTGATAAGCTGCCCATAAATGATGGTTAGCTTTTTTAAGCCAATCAGTTAAATTTTGAAACGGGTCTTCATTTATTCTGGGCATGAAAATAGGTGAGTTTCTGTAATACATGTTATGCTGTCTATGAATGTTTGTTAAAGCTGGTATATCAAGCTCATTGACTTTTTTAATTATAATGTTAGAGAGATTATTTTCAGGAGAAGGATTATTTTCAGGAGAAGGATTATTTTCAGGGGAAGAGTTATTTTCAGGAGAAGGATTATTTCCAGGAATGTTTTTTGATTCACAAATAGAGTCTACACAGCGCAGGCCAAATCCCTGCCAAAACCATAGATCAATAGTTTCTGTGTCATGCGCGAAAAATGTTAATGCGTGGGTAAAACAAGCATTTCTTACCCATTTTTCAGCTACATGCATATATAACTCCTGATAAATCATGCTTCTACATTCTTTTTTCCCGCCATGCCCATATAGAGGACTGTAAATTCCTTTACATTTCCCGAATAGTTCTCCAACTTCAAATCCGGCGATAAACCCAATTAATTCCTCATTTCTGACAGCAACAATGCCTGTTCCATTGTTAAATAAGTTCGTAATTAACTTTCTAAGAAAATATAGGTGTTCATCTTTGTAAGGCAAAAAAGGAATCGCTGTTTTTTCTTCGATGTATGCAGACATAATTAAATCCGCTGCTGCATTCACGTATTTTTCATTTAGCTGATCGAATTGAGTTTCAGGTCTCATGCTTCACCTTTATAATTATTCTTCTATGAATTGAAGTCTAGAGTCATTTTCTAACAGATGACCTAAAGGCGATTTTCCAACTTAGAATTAATTCTTAAGTGCGAAATAAATCCCTCAGCCCAAGATCCCATTGATCCCATAGTTCTTTCATATCTTTACTTGTCTTTAATATTTCAATAACAGTCTGATTGGGCTCTGCGAAGATCACGGGACTATCTTCTTCCCCGAGCTCTTTATTTACTTTCTTGGAAATCTTTTCTTTGTATATGGAAAACTGAGCATCACGGCCTGGCTTGTTGCCTCTTGCATCCAGTCTTATCCATTTATCCGGATCTTTTAAATATACAGCATTTAAGCCATGCAAGAATTTTATATTAACATCACGACTTGAAGAAAGTTTCTGATAACAGAACCCAGCAGGCACCCCGAAACATCTCAGCATGGCTGCAAACAGATGGGCTTTGGCACAACATATCCCATGGCCGGCTTCCAGAACCTCTGATGCCTTGCAGGTAACACTCATTTCCCCTATATCGCCCGAATGATTAATCTCATCCCGAACAAACTCGTAAACCTTCTTAATCAAGCTGATTTCGTCGTCAGTGCCCTTCCGTAGTTCAAGGCACTTATCAACAATCAGCTTATTATCAAAGTCTATAACTTCACTCTTTTTGAGGTAGTCCTGAAGATTATCACTTTCAGTGTACATTTTTACTCGCCTGTCAATAAGTACTAAAAGACCCTTCTATATGAAATTTAAGTTTGATACGAGAAACTACTTTTCTAAAATTGCCTGTGAACCTATTCCGAAACTCAAATTGTTCTTCTGGATTTCATATTTTGAATGTAATCGAGTTTCTGAGCAAAAGAACAGTTCTGAAACTTTATGGATTCAGGAATATAATTGGTTTAGAATGGGCTCCTTTTTAAATGTACGGCTCTAAAAAAGTAACATTGGAGTTTAATGTCATACTTAGAGCATAAATAAAATAAGAGTTTTAAAACCTTTGTTTTAATAATTGCCTGATTTTAACCAGAATTATCCTGATTATAGCTCCTATAAATTTTCTCTCCTTAATTAAACCTTTCAAAACTCCGTTTTTCATTAATTAACAGACTTCTATATATTTTTATTTATAAGTATGCTTATATTTTAACTGGCTTATACTGGGAATTGTCAAGCTGTGAATTGTCAGCGAGATGATAATTTAAATAAGGCTATAATAACAGTAAATATTTTAGGGGTAAGTAAATTATGAAAGTGAAAAAAATACTGGGTATTTTGCTGGCGCTCTGTTTTGTGCTGTCAGTGACAGCTGCGGCAGTAAGTGCGGCTCCTGTTAATGACAAATACGATGGTAAGCAAAAGTACGATGGTAAGCAAAAGTACGATGCTAAGAATAAGTACGATAGTAAGAACAATTACAACGACAAAAAGTATGACAACAATTATGGCAAGAAGAAGTACTTTATGCAAGGTCACTGGGGGTATAAAAAAGTAAAACACAACAAAGATAAAAAACACAAGTCTTTCTGGTATACCTTTGATAAATACTGGATCCCTGGCTACTGGTACTGGAAATAAGAAAGTATAATCATAGTGAAAATTGAATCTAAACAAAAAATTCTGACTGGCTGATGTTTAATTGTTTTACATTGGCCAGTTATGATGTTTTCCTTTTCCAATACAGGATATAAAAATGATACCGGAAACTTAAAATGTGAAAATTTTGTAGAGAGGAAGTAAAACCAAAATTTTTGCTTTACTATGTCATTTGATGTACTTTATTGTATTTATTTTATTTTTAACTGATATCTTTTAATTCAATTATTTTGTCATCTTTAAATCTGAAAATTGAACTACCTTTTAATTCAATTATATCTCCAGCTTTAAGTTCATCTGAAAAATCGACCGCTAAAATTCCGCAATAATCAATTAGCACTTCAACCTGGTCAGTGTTAAATTTAATATCTGTAATCTGCTGATTTCTTTCTTTAAATAATTGTTTGGCTTGCTCTGCCTGGCTCTTAAATTCTTCAATACCATTTGTTGTTAGGTTAATTTCTCCATTGGAAATATTTTCAAACTTTATTTCATCATGCATATTTGAAAGCATTCTGTCAATATCAAAACTATTATAGGCATCAATATAATTTTCAATAATTTTTTGATATAAGTCGCATCTCATATTCTCACTTATTATCTACAGTTAAATGGTACATAATTAGTTCCATACAGGACAATAGCCATTATTATACAATGTAATAACATTTATTAAAACTTTCTATACTAATCTAACGCTTAATCAATTAATACTAATCTAACGCTTAATCAATTAATACTAATCTAACGCTTAATCAATTAATACTAATCTAACGCTTAATCAATTAATACTAATCTAACGCTTATCAATATTGCAGTGAGTGAGCTAATCCCAAAACTAAAAGTTGCTTCTTTAATCTCGAATTTGCAATTATCACTTGAGCTTCTGATCACAAAACGTTTTTCATTTTTATGTAATCCTTTTTCTGCATATTCGTTATTCTGCAGTTATTTGAACCCTTTTTCCCCCAAATGTATGAATAGTTCTCGTTCCTGCAATACATTTTCCCAAATGTTCTGTTCCCTTCGGAATGAATAATTCGTCCCTGGAATTAAGAACAAACTCCTCGTCATTCAATACTGCCGTATACTAGCCACTAACACAAACCGTGTACTTGTCAAACTCATGAGTGTGTTTCTTTGAAACCCTGTCAGAATAACAGGTCCAAAAAGTCATCTGGCCACCGTCTGCACCTTTGTAATAATTCAGCATCAGTAAGCATTTCAGTATATTTATTACTTTAGCAGACATAAAACTATTGAGGTGAAACAATGCCAGCAAAAAAAGTAAAGAATGATAATAAAGAAAAAGAATTACTGGAAAAACTAGAATCAATAGATGAAAAAAGAGAAGATACAGCAGAACAAATAAATATAGAAGAGGAACCCGATGAAAGTAAAAGACCCAAATAAACGGTATGTTACAAACAAAGGACTTGATTTGATCCTTTTATTAAGTTAAATTCATTTACATTTATATACTTTTTTAAATAAAGTCAAAGAAAAAGAGAAATAATCCTTTTCTAGTTTGCTATATACTGGTCGCTAACACAAGCCATGTATTCATCAAATTATACTCATGACAATATTCACACGTTCTTTTACGGTCATATCTCTCTCAATTCTTAGTATCGGGCACTCCAGTCTGGAAAGCCAGATTTCGTGAAGTCTTTTGCTTCTGATTTCTATACCGCCTTCATCATACTTTTCGGCCCACTTTACAAACTCACTAGATAACTCATGCCTGTTTCCTCCGGGCTCAATAGCCGAACCGTATCTCTCTTTTTCTCTTTTTACCAGCCTGCTAATTCTAATATCCCGGAGTATCCACAGGTAAATAACCAGCTCGAAATGCGGGATAAATATATCGCCCCATCCGCATAGTGATCCTGATAAAATCCAGCTGTCATGGTTCTTCAGATCTTTCTTTAAAAGGGACTGCCGCTCTTCAAGAGGCCTGGGCCTGGTAAACGGTATTTCTGATGGAATCCAATAATAATCATCCGTATCAAAATGCTTATACTCTAGCTCGTTTGCTAGTGCTTTAGCAAGAGTAGTAGTACCCGAACCTGACGCTCCCAGAATATGTATTCTGCTAACCATACTTTATCACAGCTAGATTCCGTTTTTTGCTAGAATTTTTCCAAATTTCCTGTCATGAGTCCCACAAAGAAGAAATTGACAGTTATCAGCCCTTAAATGGTTTTTTTAACCACACAAAAGTCTCTCCATGGTTATATTCGATTTCAACCTGTTTATTGAAATCGTTTCTTAAATCAGCAAGGCCGCATTCATAGTCATCATTACTGATCAAATGAAACATGGAATATCCTCTGTTTTCTACCAACATGAAAAAATTCTGAGAGATTGAATGCTTGTGATTTGCATCTGTAGTCTCTGTTTTTGAAAATACAAAACCGTTGTTGATGGCACTTTCTATAATTTCAGGAATATCTGGATATCTTTTCTTTTCCACTTCTACAATTGTTGGAAAATATTTTACCCAGAACCTTGATTCTATTTGTTTATGGGACTCGGTAACAATACAGAGAGAGCCCCCCTGTTTAAGTACTCTATTCAACTCTTTAAACATTATACCAATATCTGGTATATGATGTATTACATCAGTCATATATATAAAATCGAAAAAGCTGTCCTCAAATGGTATTTTTTCATGGTTGCCTTTTTTGAAAACGACATCCTCACTTTTGTCAATGGCTTTTTGTCTCATCTCATCAGCCGGTTCAACCCCATACACATTAGCGTTTGTTATCCGCTTCAGAGCACAGGTGAAATTCCCAGTTCCACAACCAAAATCAAGTACGTTTGTTCCTTCAGAACAAGATAGACTTTCCAAAAATCGGTTTATTGTGTCTATGTTCTCTTTTCTTGTTAAATCATACTTCTTTGCCAGTTCGTTATAATTAATGTCCACAAGTCATCCCTTCCAATAGTAAATGAGAAGACCCAAAAACTCAAAATCATTTTCTTTTGATCTTACATTTTGAATAGTCACTTAAGAATTGTCACTTAAGAATGGTCACTTAAGAATTGTCACTTAAGAATGGTCACTTAAGAATTGTCACTTAAAAATTGTCACTTAAAAATTGTCACTTAAAAATTGTCACTTAAGAATTGTCACTTAAAAATTGTCACTTAAGAATTGTCACTTAAAAATGGTCACTTAAGATTCTGATCACAAAAACAAATCACAAAAATGATTCTGAGATATTCTTAATAATTCGAATGGGAGGATTTCAGAACCAACTCTATAAAAAGCATCAAATATAAATCAATGTGGGAATATACCAATTTCTATTTACAATTCTATTTACAATTCCAATAAACCGATAAAACCGATATTTTTATTTTTTATTTACATTTCTAAGGATGCTTTGCACAAATTCGTGCTTAGCATTTACATAAGATGTAATATCAGTTCTGAACTGTTCAGCTAATCTCACTTTGAGTTCCCCATAAGCTTTCACAGCTTCCGGATGATCCCTTAAGTAATCGCGAAAAGCTATATGCTCAAGATGACCTTTACCTTCTTTTGGACATACGTACATGTGGTAAGGCATGAAATCGTCCACAAAGGTTCTTTTAAAAGCCTCTCTGCCTTCAACACCCAGATTTCCTTCGTGTTCAAATCCTATCTTTGAAAGTCTGTCTTTTACAGCCGGAAAAACATCATATGAATCAATGACTACGTCAATATCGATAATAGGTTTTGAAGCAAGACCTTCAACTGCTGTGCTTCCGACATGCTCAACACCAACTATAAGGTCACCAGCACAATCAACGATCATTGCTTTTATTTTCAAAAATTCGTTTTTCCACTCATAATCGTATGGTACAACTCTTACGGTGCCTTTCATTTTTACATCCATACTTATTCTCCTGAAAAATACTTGAAATATTGGAAAACACAACAAATAATAATTATTTCATCTGCTTTTCCAGGATATAAGTTCCATTCATTTGTATTCGGTTAAGGATTTTGAGCTGCTGATCTCGATTTCGACGGAAAAACTCAAACCCAAATGTTTAGTGTTTAAATTGAAATCGATATCAGATTCCAGTTTTGCATTTGATGAATAATTTAATAAATTTTATGAAAATCAATGCAATTGATAACGATTTTTCCTTAACCGATGACCAATGAAGTTCCATTGTATTTGTCTCTGGGATTTTTGATTTTTACAACCTTAAATCCACATTTATTTATGTAAAAATTATGGTTTCTTCTGGAAAAACCTGGCGTATCTGTGTACCATTTTACAGCATCAGGATATTTTGATTCTATGAATTTCCAAATTATCAACCCCAGTCCTTTATCCTGTAACTTCGGATCAATAAAAATATTCCCTAAGAAGTTTACATTATTTTCTCTTATCCAGACTATTACAGCACCGATCGGTTTATCGTCTTTAGAAATTTTATATGCTTGAGAAGCAGGATTTAGAGCATATTTGCGTAGAAAATCTCCGTTATCATAGCCATCAGGACCCCCGGTTGGCTTATTCAAATGCCTTTGAGTATCTTCATCAAATGCACTTTTCATTACGGGTGTAAGGATATCAACATCCTCTTCCGTAAACCTTTCAAACTGAAGACCACCATATACTTCCATTCAATTCCCCTTCCTGTAAATAAATAAAACTCACATTTTTCCATTAATATCGATTATCATCGCAGTGCTTGACTCTTTGAAAATCACACTAAACGCGCCAGTAGTTCGGTTTGTCGTGTTGCTATCCCTTCTCTACATTCCAGGCCCTTCTGAACCCTTAGGTAAAGTCAGAAGCTTATATCGATTTTGCCCTTATCACTAAAAATGATGGAATTCTATAATGATACTCCTGTTCCGGGTATAGTTCTATTGACTTTCTTGAAGGGACTGGTTCTCTAAGTGAACTTACGTACATTCCTGCTTTTTCAATTGCTTCTGTATACTTTGATAAAGGTCTGTGATAGTGTAGTGTTTTGCCCCAAAAATTTAGCTCTTCTACTTTTTCATCCAGATAGTTTCCAATTTTTTTGTACATTTTAATGTTATTTTTGTTTTCCTCCCAATCACTTAAAAAGAAGCATGGGTGTGTTATTGAGAAAATAAAAGTCCCAGGCTTTTTTAATACCCGGGCTACTTCAAAAACAAATGATTCAATCTCAGGAATATCCATCAGTAACATATTGGCCACAGCAATGTCAAAGAACCTATCTTCAAAAGCTAACTTCCTGGTCAAGTCCATATTGTAATATTGAAGATTATGGTGGACATGCTTGCGTTTTGCTATGTTTAACATAGCATCTGAACCGTCAACAGCTGTAACTGACGCTCCTTTTCGTGCAAGTTCTAGCGAAAAAAAACCGTCACCGCATCCTGCATCGAGAACATATTTTCCTTTTACATTTCCTAATAACTCATTGACAGCAGCTAGGTATATTTGAGAATGAAAATTTCTTCCCTGATTGTTTTCTTCACTATAAGTTTCAGCAGCAATATCCCAGTGGTTTATGCTATCTACTCTCATTAATCAGCAGACTCCTGTCAAATAAAATTATCTTGCTAAATCAAAAATATTCATATTCCAGGTCTATTTTGTACGATATCTCAGATTCTGGTGCTCCGTCATTTATTGTTATGCCGGCGGCTTCTTATTTTTATATCAATAATTCTCCTTCCAGTACTGTTATCGCTTTTCCAGAAATTAAAACTCTGTTATCGGCAACGTTTACTCTCAGGATGCCACCGCGTTTCGAAGCTTGATAGGCAATAAACTCATCTTTGTTAAGCTTTTTTTGCCAGTAGGGTCCCAAACAGCAGTGAGCCGATCCTGTAACTGGATCTTCCAATACACCTATTTGTGGCGCAAAAAATCTTGACACAAAGTCATACTCCTTGGCTCTGCTTGTAACAATTACTCCTCTTGTCGGTACTTTCAAAAGTTTCATGAAATCTGGCTTCATCGTTGTGACTATCTCTTCGGACTCAACTTCTATCAGATAATCAAACTTATTCTTCCCAACGTAGGTTGCTTGAGTTCCAAGCGCTTCCAATAACTCTACTGAAGGTTCTGTTTTTTCTTCAGGTAGTGCCGGAAAATTTAGTTCAATCCAGCCATCACTCGTTTTTGCTGTCAATAAACCGCTTTTTGTGCTGAACTTTACCTCGATGTCTTTCCTTAAGTATCCTTTTTCCCATAGAATATGAGCACTTGCTAATGTTGCATGTCCGCACAGGTCGACTTCTGCGTTTGGGGTAAACCATCTCAGATTGTACCTCTCACCTTCTTTAATAAGAAACGCAGTCTCAGACAGGTTCATCTCACGAGCTATGTTCTGCATTAATTTCTCTTCCGGTTTCTCATTTAGAACACATACGCCTGCTGGATTTCCCGAAAATGGTTTTTCTGTGAATGTGTCTACCTGGTAGATCCTCATAGTGAATTCTCTCCTGAAATGATGGTTTCTGGAATGCTATGTTCTACTACTGATCTGTAATGGCTATGTCCTAATTGATAGCACTATCTACATAGCGAGAAATGTAATTATGTTGGCTGTCAGATGATTTGGAGTCCGCTGTGTACGATTGATCCTTTATCTCAAATATTCAATATTTATATCAGGTTGCAAAGCAATTCCTGGCTTTGCCAGTAGCTCAACAAACCTGAACCCTTTTGAGGGGTGAAACATATTTGCCGAGGCACAACTTCTCATTATCCAGGCAGTATCGAGCCCTCTCTCAGTACCTGCACATGCTAGCACAAGCTCCCCTTCAGGAATAATTCCAGCGTCAGTTGACATCAATACACTTTCTAAACATACTAAAGTCCCCGGAGAAATTAGCTCAAGTGTTTTTGCTATGATATCGAGGGATGTGACCTGGTGGAGATGCAATCTCATAGAAAAACTAGGTCCGAAAAAAGGAATTGTTCCCTGAATCATTTTTACATCAAGTTGATCCAGTATAACTCTGTTTTTTTCGGTAATGTTCATCGGAACACGGTGTAATCCCTCCTGTACCCAATTATTTTTTATATCCTCCAGCTCAGGAATATCACTAAAAACATCTTTTTCCATTTGATCTATTTCCCAATACATACCCTGAGGACAGGTAACACAAATTATGGTCTTATTGGTAATATTTCGGGCAATTTTTACAGCACTCTCCCCAGTTATGGAAGCAACAACAATATATTTAACAAAACTTGATTTTTCTCTAACAAGGTTAACAACCTCATCTGTGTTAACTGGACCAGGTCTTTCAAAAACTCGCATACGTTTCACATTCCCTTAATCGTGTGTATTTATTGGTTGGAAGGCAGGCAAATCATGTTATATACCGCCAAAAGATCAGGCGAGAGTTCTTCAAAAGATTTTAAACTTACAACTTCGTAGCTACAATTGAAACCAGATTAAATTAAATTCCACCCTCAGTCTCCATCATTTCAACATTCCTGCGAGCGTATTCATTGTCGCACGCAGCCCGTCTTGCCACGCCTCTTCAAAACATTTTAACTCTTTACGTTCCTGGATACTTACCGAATCACATTTTTTTCAGAGATTATATCACCAGTTACAAGAATGTAAACTGTTCACATCCTTAAACCAGTACGGCTGTAACTCAACCGGCACCCCGTTTGTGAACTCTTCCTTCAACCCAGGAAATGCAATTCCTATTTGTCCTCCTTTTTTAAAAGTGGAGCAAGATACTTTGACAAATAGTTTTCTTCGACTCCGAAATAGTTATAGGCATCAACACATATAACGATGTCAAAAAAACTCATTGGCAAATGGTAAATCGTGGACTTCAGCATGTATCGGAATTATCGTTTCTTCCAGTCCTATTGCCTTGATTCTGTCATAATTCTCAGCTGCACTGATCCAGAAGCCAGCTGCGAAAACTATGACATTATACTCTTTTGCCAGGAAAATTGAGGTTAATCCTCGCTCGCAGCCAAGATCAAGTACGCGCATTCCTTTCTCAATATTTAAAGAATCTGACAATTTCTCAACGATTTTCATCGAATTTGGGCCCATCATATTTTTCTTAAGAGATCAGTATCGTATTTGCAGTTCTTTTTAAGCATTTTTTGACACCTTTCATTTGTCAATTTTTTATTATTCTATACAGTCTGCTTTATAACCTACATTCGGCAGCAAGCACATTCTAACACTTAAATATTCTTCATCATTAGTTTTTGTAGTTTTAGTTAAAAATCAGTATCATGAGGACTAAATATCTATTCTGATTTGTCGTTTCTCTCCTTTTGTTACAAATATATATTAATAATGTTATGGTTAACATTTAGTAATTTTTAATTTAAATTTAATTTAAATAGTTCTGAAAAAAACGATATCAATAGAAAAATTGAATGGATTTTTATGTCGACCTGCCGAAAGCAGGTTTATAACTATTGTGGAGTTGTCATACGGGCGTAAACATTTATGTTCAATTTATCCAGGTTTGACTTTTGAAAAAAGGCGCATTAAATATTCCCAGGAACAATTCAATAGAAAAAGTGGCTCTTCACTTTTTTGAGTGGATAGTCTGCATTCACTTATCTGGCGCAATATATCCAAAATTTAGAAACATTTGTTGATATCACATAAATTTGATATCACATAAGCTTGAAATCACATAAATTTGATATCACATAAGCTTGATATCACATAAGCTTGATATCACATAAATTTGATATCACATAAGCTTGATGTTTCTTTTGCTGTGGCATAGCTACTTTCTAATTGAGCAATTATTTTCAACCTTACAAAACAGGCGCTGTTTCTATATAAAAGAAGAAATGTTTAATATTTGATGCTTCTTTTTGGACATATTGGGGTTACATTAGGGATATTTTTTGGACTTGGAATTTTTGTACCACGGATAAGAACTATCATAGATCCAAGATATCTGGCTATTGGAGCTCTTCTTCCTGACTTAATAGATAAACCTCTAGGCAGAGTTATCTTTGCTTCTACCTTTGAAAATGGACGTATTATAGGGCATACCTTATTGTTATCCTTTGTTTTCTTCCTGATAGGTTTGTACTTGTATAATAAAAAAAGAGATATCAAAGTTCTCTCCCTTGCTTCAGGGTCATTTTTTCACCTTATGGAAGACCAGATGTGGGCAAAACCTGCAACTTTATTTTGGCCCTTCCTCGGATTAAGTTTTCCTAAAGATCACTCTGACTACACAGGAATAGAATATTTATCCAACATGTTAGAAAAGTCTTTTGAGCTTGAGCTCTCTCGTGCTTTTATTCCTGAAATTATAGGAATGGTAGTTATAGTTATGTTGACTTTACACTGGTTAATAAAATATAGACAAAGCAAACTCTAAAGTAGAAAAGAATGTCTAAAAATCTATTAAAAAAGCTGTCTCAGAAACATTTTGGATTCCACAACTTGATAATATCGTCTAGATTTTTAATCTCACCTTTTATTTCACTCAGATACCTGGCTAGCTTGCTGTGGGGATGGAAAACTTCCCAGTAACCGTTGACGATAATATAATTTATCGGTTTCATTTTTCGGTCACTAATTTCTGACCAAATTAAACTATTTGGGTTATTATTTCCTTTATCGGATTTTTGAGTGGTGTTTGGGATATATTCTGTTGTTTGCAGCAAGGTAAGTCAGCACAATTTTGGTTTGAAGGTTTCTTATGTTTTTCAAATATTAAATTATACCTTTTTGGTCTTCAAAAAAGGGACGGCAGACTTTAATTAAATATAAAAAAGAAAACTAAGAGACCTAAGAATACCGAAAAATTAGCCCATTTTTGATTTTATAGGAATATAGTACTCAACTTCTGAGTTTTCGTTATCCAATCCAAAGTAACGGTTTTTATGATAAGCTAATATCAAATAGGGATAGGCTTCTTCGTATTCAGAATCAGGCAACCATTCTTTCCAGATGAATTCCCCTCCTCTGAACATTTCTCTTCCTTTGAAGGTGAACACTGCGTACTTAGTGGAGGGAAAAATCTTGCAAAACATTTCGAGGGGCATTTCATCGATTTTCTTGACTTCAAGGCCTACATATACGTAAAATTTTCCAGTCTCATCATAGTCATCTGGTTGGATATGTGCCTCATAAGTAACGTCATTCACTGTATTTTTTTCAAGTTTTTCGCCAGATTTCTCATACAGGTCATAAAAACGCTTCCAGAGTAGTCCAATTTCATTTTCTACATCCCATTCTTCTTTTAAATGAAACGGATTACCGTAATAGACGCAACCTATTAATTTCAAGGGTCCTTCATCAATGATTTCTATTTTCAGGGGTTTTGGAAAGTTATTGGTAGCCATATGCATTCTTCCGAAAAAAAAACAAAAAATGTACTTCTCGATAGTACACTTTAAGTTAACCCCTATTAACTACTTGTTTTTTATCCTTACTGACCATAAGCCCAATCTGGCCAGAGGAAAGAAAGCCATCTGGGGATTTCTGGTTTTTCCACTCTGTCAAACGAGGGAAAATAAGCTTTTAAATCTATAATAGGGGTTCCATCACAAGCATCAAGATTGGATACATGTAAGATCCCTTCTTTTTCGTTAAGATCTTCTATTTTGCATATTGTTATTGATATGGGGTTTGGACGGTATTCTGCACGAGTTGCAAATATCCCGGTTAGTCTATCCAGTGAATATGGAGGATAAACCTGAAGCACATTCCGATGTTCGCTATTGTCAATCATATTTGCCCACCAGAGCACGATTACATGACTGAAATTATTTAATTCTTTTAAACCGGGAATGTATTTATCAATAATTTCCAGGGATGTCTTCATACCATCTTTCCTTACATATCCGATTGGAGAAATCTTAATGGGATTTTCTTGTTTTGTGAGCTCTTCAGGTTGTCCTCTTAAAATTGAATAGTTGCTTGAATCTTCAGAACTTTCTAAACTTATAACAGGAAATATAACTTCTGTCAGGAGCTCTTCATCAGGAACTTCCCCCGGAGTGTTAATGTAAACTTCTCGCGGAGCTCCAATCATCTCACGACCACTTTCAATAATGTACTGCATCATCTCAGCGTACACTGAACCTATTTCTTCATAGGGACCTTTGTGGATAGCTGATAAAATTTTGTGTTTTGGCATAATTTTTATTTTTACTCTCTCATCGCCGTATGCATCGCCCTGAAAGGGTATGCCAACCTCATATTTCATTTTTTCTGGCTGTACTTCAGTTGGGCTAGTGTAATATACCGAAAAAGGGGGTTGAGTAATTAGGAGTCCTTTTTGCTTGATCCATCCTGCTAATTCTCCGATTATTTCTCCCATGTCCTCTACCGAACCTTCATGAGAAATACTAGCTACTTGATGTTCTTCCACGATTTTCAGTTTGATTTCCACGTTAAGTTCTCCTCTAACTTTTTACTTACGCAATGAACTGAAAAACCAGTAAGATAAAAACTGAAAGCTGCAAATATGTATCAATTCGTTATTTATTGTGTCTGGAAATTGTTTAAAATATGTATCCGTTTGTTATCTATTGTGTTTTATCGTTTCTCATTATGTTTGATCGTTATTCGTATGTTTGATCGTTGCTCGTATGTTTTATCGTTGCTCGTATGTTTTATCGTTTCTCATCATCTTCGATCATCAATCATCGTGTTTGATTATTTTTTATTATTTTTGATTTTGTTTGATTTGCTTTTAGTTTGTGTTTGGTTTACGTTTCAAATGTGTAAGCAAAATAATTGCATATAGAGGTTGGAATTCATGGTATTAAAGATTCACTCTTTAGTGGAATAATATTCCACGTTTTTGTGAACCGCAGGTCCAGAATAAAATATCTCAAGGTAGTAGTTTGACTCTGTTCCAAAATCCAGTGATTTTTGCATTTTTGATAGAAAGTCTTAATTAGCAAGAAGAATCCAGTTTTTATCAAAATCGATATTCGCTATCTAAAGACTTGAATCACTAAGTTGTATTACATGGATGGTGACCATTTATAAAATCTAGTGATTTTGAGTTTTACATTCATCACTAGATTTTGGTACTGAGTCTAGTAGTTTAGAAAAAATATTTATTTAATTAAAAAAACAACTTAGTTATGGATAAAAAAAGCGACTTGGATCCATCACAAGAATTTCTAATTAGTTTTTCCGATGATATCGTTTCTATTTTAAAAACAATCGCCCATATTAACCGATTTACGATTTTAGTCCTTCTTTTAAACGGACCTTCGACATTCCAAATGCTTCTTGAACAGATAGATATTAAAAAATCGGCACTAGCCAATCATTTAGCCGAATTAAAAGATAGTAATCTGGTGGAAAAAACACACCACGGCACTTATGAAATAAGTGAAAATGGAAAAAATTATATCAAATCAATTGAAAAAATTTATAGAGAAAATAAAGTTATTGAAAAGAAAGTTTGGGAAGCAAAGCAAAGAGAACAGCTCTCGAAGTCTTTCTTGGAACGTAAACAGTAATTCAGGAAACTAAATCTTAATAAAATTGTTTTATAGTAAATCTTATAAATCTTTTTTGAATCCTACTTCCGCACTATTTTTCACACATAATTTTCTTCGTATTTTTCCCCATCAATCTCAGTACTTTGATTGTTTTCTCATCTACGGAAAATGTGGAAGTTTTACTCTGGAAAATAGGATATATTCAGTTCTTGAATATGTTTTTTGAATGCACATTCAAGTCCAATCATGCGTCAATCATTTTTTTTGTTTTTGTGCCTCTCATATAAGATTATAAACATTGTAAATCCGGCCACAGTAACAATCCCGTTTTTTATTCCGTATGTTATGTCACTATGCATATATCCCGTAATAATACTTGATGCAAAAAAAAAGATAATCAGTCGTGAAATATAATACAACTTCTTATTTTTATTTAGGCATTCGTCAATTTTGTTCAACGATCATCACTTCCCATTATAAATTACGCGACATTAAAGAATGCACTTAACATACTCAATTATTTTTGCCTCACATGGGATCTCAAAAACAAATTCAGAACCAGGAATTCCAGTGTTTACTTTAGGTCCTGAACCTGTATAGTCATTGTGAGATTGCCATTCTTATCATATGTGTCGTATTTTAGAAGTACCCATGTCTCCTGGTCAACCCAAATTTTATTAGTTTGCATTAAATTATAGGTATTACTACTATTTCCGGGTTTAATTTTTAACAAGTATCTCTCTTTATTCAGTTGTTGTTTTCCAATTAGAGCTACATTTGGGTCGTGCACTATTAGTTGGTTGATATTATTCCAAAAACAATTTTAGTGCCGTATACCTTTTTTAATTTATTATAGTTAATAGCACGCTTGATAAACGAAAAATAAGGCATTTCTAATACTGAAAATTAAGCGCATAATTTAAAAAATATCAAACCCAGTAGTTTTACTGCGAAAAATAAATTGAATAATTTATTTGTTACTATTCAGGTAGCCTTTTTAGGGCTACACAATTTTTCCTCTTTTCGAGGAAAAATTGGATTTACAATGAGTTATTTCTATCTTTGATGAAACGTGAAGAGATTCTTGCTCTGTGTACTTCAAATCCTGAAGTTATTGCAACTTACATTGAGAGTCTTGAATCTCAAATAAAACAGCTTAGTGAAAAATTGCAAGTTTTAGAATCTCGCTTAAATCAAAATAGCAGAAACAGCAGTAAACCTCCTTCTACTGATTTTTTTGTCAAAGGAAAACCTAATCCCAAGAGTCTCCGTAAAAAGAGCGAAAAGAACCCTGGAGGTCAAGAAGGTCATCCAGGAACAACTCTTAAAATGGTTGATAATCCTGATTAGGTAATAGAGCATTCTTTGAACTGCTGC
>NZ_LMVP01000445.1 GCF_002287235.1 Methanosarcina spelaei | reverse complement strand
CAAAATATGATAAGGGAAAATGGAAAAACTATTATATTTTTTATGCGGTTGAAAATCCCTTAAATTTGAAGAGGATACAATTCTTTGGCAAAAATGCCAAAGAATTTGTTTTTCAAGATTATTGCAGCTTTTTGAGGTAGTTAGCAGAGAAAATTGTAGGTTTGAGGAAAGAACAATAAGAGAAATCACTAGATTATGGAATTGTGTCCTCCTGCTTCAAAATTTATATAAATCCATTTCTCATTCTTCTGTTAGCATGAAATTCGATCTGCACGTACATTCCGAGCATTCAAAAGATAGCAACTCAAGCCATGATGATATTCTTGAAGCTGCAAGTAAAAAAGGACTTGACGGACTTGCTATCTGTGACCACGACACTGTGGAAGGCGGTCTTGCCTGTCAAAAAAGAGCCCTGGAACTTGGCCTTGAGCTTACGGTTATTCCAGGTGTGGAGGTTAGTTCTTCGAAGGGGCATATCCTTGTTCTCGGAATCAACCAGAATATCGAGCCTCTTCTAAGTCCGGAAGAAACGATAAAGAGAGCTAGAAAACTCGGAGGCACGGTTATTATTCCTCACCCCTTCAAGCGCAGTTCTCATGGGATAGGAAGCTTCGAAGGGCTTGATATTGATGCCGCTGAGGTTTTCAATTCCCGCTGCCTATTTAATAGAGCCAACCGAAAAGCCGCAGCCGAGGCAAAAAGGCTTGGAATCCCTGGCGTTGCAGGAAGCGATTCTCATATTCCCGAAATGGTGGGCCAAGCGTACACCGAGATCGACGCGCAGGAAAATACCCTTGAAGCCGTACTGGAAGCTATCAGGGAAGGAAAAGTTTCTCCTGCAGGAAAAAACACGCCCACGTCTATTATTCTTAAACAAATGTCAGGTAGTGCCATGCGAAAAATCAAGAAAAAACTATTTAATAAAGCCTGAGTGACTCAAAAAACTTTAGTATGCTATGAAGTCTTAGCAGGACTGCAATTTACTTACAATTGCTTATTTTTTTAGTGTCGTACTTTTCTATGATTAGTAAGTATAAGGAAAATTTCTTCTATTCTTCTTATATATCTCCCAGGTATATGCATATAAGTTAAGCAGCAATCAAAGTTTAGGTTTATTAATTCCAAGATAAGATTAATCTAGCCGAAGTAGCTGAAAATTGCTGTGAAACGCCATATTCAAAGGTTTAAAACGTCAAGTAGTAAGTAGATACACGAAATTCAAATAAACAAAGAGTAGGGGGTAAAGAATGGGAAAACAAATATCTGAAAGAATAAGAAAAACACTGAACATTCTCCTGTTAGTCCTTTTTGCAACTTCTCTAGCAAGTACATCCGTAAGCGCATCTGCGTCTGAAAAATATATAGAAAATAGCAATGATAGCTATACTCGTGGCTACTGTGAAGGATATTTAAAAGGATACAATATGGGGTTTACAGATGGCATAACCGGTAGAAGTTCGCTCATGTTCCCCATGATCTACTACGGGCCAGATTCCGGATACGATGGCGGATACTTTAACGGGCTTAGAGACGGGTACGGTGCCGGATTAAATATTGGAAAGAAATTATGCGGTATCTGATTCATCTGATCCGGCAAGTATCAGTGTAGTTTTCCGGCGAAATAATTCTAACGGTTATAAAGCCTGCTGATACCCATACCGAACAAAAAAGAGCAAAACTCAAGAATGGAGTTTAAAAGAATTACTAACGTTAGAATTCCTGTTCAATAATTTGAAGGCATGACCGGATTTTAGAGAGTCTGTAATTTACTTACGGTTGCCTATCTCTGGTCAACAAGGCTAAAGGGTTGCTTTGCCAGATTTGTCAATGATCCGCATGCCCTTTAACCTCGATTTGTTCTCTTTTTTCAATTTAAGGTTTTGCAATTCATTGAATTGAACTAATTAGCTCATAGAAATATTTCGATTCGTGAGTACGATAAAGATTGTACCATGAATCTAACGTTTCCAGCGAGAATACGTCCAGTTTCTTCAACACATGAACAGTAAATTCCAGCGGAGCTGTTACGGAAGCAGTAATCAGATTTTCGTCAGTTACAGCCGGTTCTTGTTTATAATACATTTCCCCTTCATAATTCGGACATGTCATTTTAAGGAACCCAAGATCATTACTGGTGTGCCATCTATTGTTCAGCATCCCTTTTTCAGCAAGTCCCATTGTAGCGCCGCAAATTGCTCCAATAATTACACCTTTCTGCAAACACTCTTCAGCCTTTTTTAGAATAGGGTCGTGAATTGCTTCTGTCCATGTATTTCCTCCAGGGAGGATCAGAGCTGCCGCATCTTCAATGATAAATTCTTCATGTCCGATATCAGGTATTATTTTTATACCACCCATTGTAATTACAGGAGTATTATCTATGCCAACTGTAACTATTTTTAAAGGTTGAGCCTCTTTTCTATAGAATCTTCCCGAGTTTACTTCAGCGCTTAAATAACCAACTTCCCAGTCAGCCATTGTGTCAAATACGTAAAGATATACTGTGCTTTTCATACGTGGTCCCACTGTTAAAATATCAAAATCATCTGTTTTATCCTTAGTCTTATAATGTAAACAAAAAAATTGTAAGATAATTGTATTAAATTAAGGATTTTTACAAAACCCTGAAAGTTAGATTTCATTATAATGAGCAATGCTTCTATTAACCTTACCATCTTCTCCAAAAAACAAAATT
This sequence comes from Methanosarcina spelaei, assembly GCF_002287235.1. Lineage (GTDB taxonomy): Archaea > Halobacteriota > Methanosarcinia > Methanosarcinales > Methanosarcinaceae > Methanosarcina > Methanosarcina spelaei. The sequence continues at coordinate 58,010 of NZ_LMVP01000445.1, read as the reverse complement.
TCGGCAGCAAGTTTTCCAAAAACTGCTTTATAATAGATTACCAGGCTATTGACACTTACAAATACGTCAAGCAACTCAAACCGAAGATCGGGGACTTTTTCAAGTGCTTTTTCCCAGTATGATTTCACATTCTCCTTACCTTTAAGGGTGCCTGTTTGATCGTTCATTACAAGAACTATCATAGGAGTGGTCATCTCGAAATCTTCACTATAATGCTCGAGAATTCTATCAATGTTATGAGAATTCCAGGCCTCAATCCATTCTCTGGCAAATTTCTGTGCTTCAATTAGTGATATCATTTCATTGGTCATCGGTTAAGGAAAAATCGTTATCAATTGCATTGATTTTCATAAAATTTGTTAAATTATTCATCAAATGCAAAACTGGAATCTGATATCGATTTCAATTTAAACACTAAACATTTGGGTTTGAGTTTTTCCGTCGAAATCGAGATCAGCAGCTCAAAATCCTTAACCGAATACAAATGGATATCATTTAAACAGCTCTTATACTTCTAATAAATCGGAACTCCAAAGTTATTAAAATTTTTATTATTTATTAGAGAATTCCAGTTTGCTGTGGTTCCAGGAAAAAGGAATTTTAGTGCCCACAACAAAATAACCTATGCAACACACAATTATGTTTGAACTAGATAGTTGAGCTTGTTTGCGAAAATATTTGAGTACAGTATAAAAACGTGCCTAAGTTATTTCGCTACGGGTACTTAGTTGGATTTTCCTTGAATGACTGTAATTATTAATCTACTATTATTCCGAATTTATTTTTACTAGACTCTTAATTAATCCCATTTCAACTTACGGAGTAATTTCACAATAATTATCACAAATATAACAGGTATTATTACATTGAGCACAATCATTATTATTTCATTGATCCCCATCATTTTACAGCCCCCTACTTAATTTTCATTTCCATTTTAATTTAAAAAGCAGTTTCAAAATTAATATAAAGAATATAACAGATATTATTATGCTGAGCGCAAATATTATTTCAGAGGTACCTATCATCATCTTATTGCCCCCCTTATTTTTATCAATTATGAATTAAAATTATACTGTTTTTTGTAATATATTTTCTTATTACTATATACTGTTTCCTGTAGTTCCTTTTCACTGATATCGGCGGATTAAAGAGTTTCAGAACCATCGGATCAACAGCGTGGCTCAACAACGTTTTTGTGATATTGAGCGATCAATTCTCCTTTTTTTGATTCATTTCGATCTTTATTGTCCTTTTTTTCTATAATTAATAAGCATAAGGAGAATTTCTTCTATTCTCCTTATATATCTCCCAGTTGTATGCATATAAGTTGAGCAGCAATAGAAATTAAGGTTTATTAATCTCAAAGTAGGGCTAATCTAACCGATGCAGCTTAAAAAATTGCTGTGGACGCAATAAATATTCAAGGTTTAAAACACGAATTATAGTAAAATGACCACAAAATCCAGATTGATTAAACAAAGAGTTGGGGGTAAAGAATGGGAAAACAAATATCTGAAAGAATAAGAAAGACACTGAGCATTTTCCTATTAGTCCTTTTTGTAGCTTCGCTGACGGCTTCGTCCGTAAGTGCAGCTACATCTGTAAAATATGGAGACAAAAGCAATGACAGCTATACTCGCGGCTACTGGGAAGGATACTCAAAAGGATACAGTGCCGGGTTTACAGACGGCATAGCCGGTAAAAGTCCACTAATGTTCCTAATGATCTATTACGGGCCAGATTCCGGATACAATGGCGGATACTTTAACGGATTTAGAGACGGGTACGGTGCTGGATATAGCACTGGAAAGAAACTATACGATCTCTGATCCGGTGAGCATCTCTACGGTTTCCCGGTGAGATGACTCCATCGGTGATATACCAAGTGATGATAATTCATACCGGAACAAAAAGAGTAAACTCAAGATCTGTTTACTTGAATACAGAATCTAATGGACTTATAGGAAAGAGATATTTTCTGTGACAAAATGGATTAGATGGATTTAAACCTGAAGAGAGAACTGGTCAAGTAAATGGATCTGTAAAACGAACTCAGGTTGAAACCTTAAAAATCAAATTTCGTTATAATGAGCAATGCTTCTATTAACCTTACCATCTTCTCCAAAAAACAAAATTTCTGCAGCACGCTTTCCGAAAACTGCTTTATAATAAATTACCAGGCTATTGACACTTACAAACACCTCAAGCAGCTCAAACCGAAGATCGGGGACTTTTTCAAGTGCTTTTTCCCAGTATGGTTTCACATTCTCCTTACCTTTAAGGGTGCCTGTTTGATCGTTCATTACAAGAACTATCATAGGAGTGGTCATCTCGAAATCTTCACTATAATGCTCGAGAATTCTATCAATGTTATGAGAATTCCAGGCCTCAATCCATTCTCTGGCAAATTCCTGTGCTTCAAGTACTGATATCATTTAAACAGCTCCCATATTTCTAGAAGATCGGAATTTCTAAAAGTATTTAAATTTCTCTATCTGTTTCAGTAGTTCCGGTTTGCTGTGTTTCCAAGAAAAAGAAATATTCCGGATTCATTTTTATTCTGGATACGGTTTTAGAGATATTTTCACATATTATCGAAATATAAAAATAGAGACTACAGGTGTTGATTTTCATAAAAGAAAATAACTTATCGCTTACGGTCATATCCTTTCTATAAGCTCAAAATCCGTAAAATCAAATGAAACCAAATGAAACCAAATGAAATCAAATGAAACTGAACGAAATTGAACGAAACCAAATGTTTATAGTTGGGGGATAAACAGTGGCAGAAACAACCGACCGGAATAAACCTATGATCTGGAAAGAACTCGTACTTGGATTTGCTGTAGTTGAATCGTGTATATATCACTCGATTCGTACAATACCTATTGTGGCTGCGAGCAGTGCGGAAGAAGTGCTTTTTACTGAGAACGTCACCAGGCTTACGAAACTGGAGGTTGATGAGACTGTAAAAGGAGTCCTTCCTGTCCCGTTTCCAACATATGAGGTAACAGGGTCCATGTCGGCTGAAGGCGAAGAATTCAGCGAAGTGCTTCTTTTAGGGTATGAGTATCCAGGGGTACAGGCTCCGGATTGGATGGAAATTCTTAAAAGAGAGGTTGCAAACCCAAGAAGATGTGTATGAGTCGGCTTCGCAAAAAGCTTGTGTTTATTATGCAGGGAAAAAATAATTTGCAATGTGTGGTTTTTTTCTTTTTCTTTTTTGTGTCTTCATCTTTTAAAAAGAACTCCCTGACTGAATAGGACTGGTTGAGATACCTTGTTTCATTTAACTGAAATCCACATGGTCCGGCCGTGCCGTTTCATGAACCGAAAACAGCCTAAAATCGTCACCGTGATCTCCTTGAACTGATATAAATATCTAGGCTGCCTACCATTCGAAGTACCTTTAGAAGTCTATTTTTGAATCTTATGTCGGATTTACGTCAATTAGTCAGCATTACGGCACTAAAGATATTAACTCGAAATTTAAAGTCGGTATGATTTCTGTGGAAATTAGTTAATTACTAATATAGAAACCCTTATAGGGTAAAAATTAGAGACTGATAGAACCATGGCCAGGGAAATAAGGATACTCCACACTGCAGACACGCATCTGGGATACAGGCAGTACCACAGCGAGGCACGGAGAAACGATTTTTTTGCAGCTTTCGAACTTGTTGTAAAAGATGCGATTGAGATGCAGGTCGATGCCGTAGTGCATGCGGGAGACCTTTTTGATTCGAGGAACCCGACCCTTGAAGACCTCCTTGAGACAATAAATCTCCTGTCCAGGCTCAAGGCGGCTAACATACCTTTTTTAGGAATTGTCGGGAACCATGAGAGCAAACAGAATACTCAGTGGCTTGACCTTTTTGAAGAAATGAGACTTGCGGCAAGGCTCGGGAAAAAACCACATATAATAGGTAATGCGGCCATCTACGGAATCGACAGTGTCCCGAAATCAAAAATTCCTATCTTCGACTATTCAGAGTTTGACGCGCCGGACTCCAATGCTGTTTCCAGCTCTTCCACTGATTCCACTGACTCCACTTCCTCAACCCCTTCCACTTCCTCAACTCCTTCCACTTCCTCAACTCCTTCAGCCCAATCAACTCCGTCCACTTCTTCTAATCTATCCAGCCCTTCTCCTTCGTCCACCTCTTCTATCCCATCCTCTCCTGCGGAAAAATGCTGGAAACTGCTTGTCATGCACCAGATAATGAGTCCTTTTCCGTATGCGGAATGGGACTGTGACGAGGTGCTTGAAAATCTTCCTTTCAAGGTTGATGCAATTCTTCTTGGCGACTACCATGAACATTCAATAATTAAAAATAAGACCGGAGAGACCTGGATTACTTACCCTGGCAGTACGGAACGAAATAGTCTGTCCGAAAAAGAAGCCCGTTCCTATAATATCATCACACTTTCCGAAAAAGGGCTTGAAATTAGCAAGCGAACAATTCCAACCCGGAGATTTCTTTCCATTCGAGTAGAGTTGAAAGGGGAAGATAAACCCTATGAACAGATATTTTCTAAAGTGGACGAATATCTGGAAGAAATCCGTGAATCCGTAGTATTTCTGGAAATTTTTGGGGACTCGGGGGTAGTCCTGTCACAGAGCGAGCTTGAGGAGTACCTGCTTAATAAAGGAGCTCTTGTACCAAAAGTTATAGATCGGAGGGCAAAAGAATCCTTCCCTGAAGAAGTCTTAAAGGTAACCTTTTCTGATCCTGACCATGCCGTTGCAAGTGAGATCCGGAAAATGAGCTTAAACGACGGCGGGCTGATTATTGATGAAATTGTTCGGAGTCCTGATATTTCAAGGTCAAGGGTTGACGAGGAGACCGAAAGCAGGCTTTCGAAACTTATTGAAGCAAAAACTACGGATTTCAAAAGCCCTGATTTCAGGATAGAGATTCCTGCCAGTTCGGCCAGTTCCGACAATTCTGCTTACACTGCCAGCATCGCAAGTTCTGCCACCACTACAGGATTTCTGGAATTTGAAGAGATAAAAACCGATGCTGTAGAGGAAAACAAATTTGCAGGAAAAAAAAGACCGGCCGGAACAATTACCGGCAAACTTGAAATTACTGAACTCTCAGGAGTTCTGAGGACTTCAGACCAAGTTAATGATACTGAAAAAAAGGATACTAAAAAGAGTACTGAGGTGTCAAAGAGCATTGAAACCTCAAAGAGCATTGAGATTTCAGCCATGAATCAGGACCGCTCCGAACTGGCTCTAAGCTCAAGCTCTGAAGAACCATCGAATTCGGAGTTTCTGAAAATGTCGGATTCGAGATCAATAGAGTTATCGAGTAAACCTATAGTGCCGCTCGAATCGAATATCCTGCAGAGAACTTCAGAGAATCCTGGAAAAACTCAAGAAATAGAAACCGAGTTCAGGAAAGACAAAGATAACGAACCTGAAGTTAAACCTGAAAGTCAGGCCGAAAGGAAATCTGAAACTAAATCTAGAGGTCGAACCGAAAAGAAGCCTGAAATTAAATCTGAAAGTAAAACTGAAAGAAAGCTTGAAAGTAGATCTGAAAGTAATCCTGAAATTGAACCTGAAAGTAATCCTGAAAGTAATCCTGAAAGTAATCCTGAAATTGAACCTGAAAGTAATCCTGAGATTGAATCTGAAAGTAGTCCTGAGAGCGAACTCGAAAGTAATCCTGAAAATGAGCCTGAGAAGAAGAGTAAAAAGCTGTCTGAATCCAGGGTTAAAAGCAAACCTGAGAGGGAAAAAACAGGCAAAGCCGAAAAGTTACCTGAAGAGGAACCTTCCAGGGCTACAGAGCTAAACGAAAAAACGGGGAAGACAGGGTCGAAAAAAGGAAGGAGAAAAACTGCTGTAGTACCTCGACAGTATAACCTTGGTGATTACCTGTGAAGCTCAAAAACCTGTATGTTGAAAACATCCGGAGTTATAAAAAACTGGATTTTACATTTGAAGACGGAGTTACAGTCATTTCCGGAGTAAACGGGAGTGGGAAGTCCAGCCTGCTTGAGGCCTGTTTTATGGGGCTTTTTGGGAGCAAAATTCTCTCAAAGGATTTTGTGCTTGCGGATGTGGTCTTCAAGGGGGCTGAAAATGCAAAAATAAACCTGGGTTTTGAGCATTTAGGGCAGGATTATCTTATCGAACAGGCTTTCAGGTATTCCCCTAAAAGTGAGAACGTTTCAAATTCAAAATGCGTGCTCTATGCCAATGGGGAAAGTATTATCGATCAGGCTACCCGGACTTACGAAGAGGTCTGTTCCCTTCTGAATATGGACGAAGAGGCATACAGAAACTGCGCTTACATCAGGCAGGGTGAAATTGATGTACTCATTAATGCAAGACCAAAAGACAGGCAGCGAATGATTGACGGCCTTCTGCAGCTTGGAAAGCTCGAAGAATATAGGGAAAGAGCTGGAAGTGCAAAAACAGCGGTAAGAAGGCTTCAAAGAGACACCAGTAACAGCCTTTCGGGAGTAACAGCTGAAATTGAAGGAATTGAAAGCATAGAACCGCATGCTGTTTTGAATGGGCTCAGGCAGAAGGTAAAGGACAGCGATGCTGTCTTAAAAAAATTCAATGAGAATAGAGAGGCTGCAGCTGTTCAGAAAGAAAAACTCGACCTGATGATTACAGAGCACAGGGAACGCCTCCAGGAAATCCAGGGTCTTAAGCAGGCCCTGGCTAAGTCTCAGGAAGACAAGACTGACTGTATCCGGGAAAAAGAAGTTTTCGCCGGAGAAACCCATGAACAAAGGCAGGCTCTGCTCGGACTGGGAGAAGAAAATAATCTTATTCGGGAAGAATGCGGCTTTGGAGACCTTGAGATTGAGGCACTAAGCTTGCAGCAGGAAAAAGAGGAGTTTCTTGCCAGGGAAAAGGTAAATGCGATCTCAAAAGAACTTGCTCTTCTCCTCAGAGAAGAAGAGGTTCATACTCAGGCTCTAAACGATCTTGAAAACGAAAAGACTGAAACTGAACGGATTTTTACGCAGTGTAGGACGGATATTGGGACTACAAACGGAAAAATTGAAGAAAACAGGAAAAATATACTGAGAATAGAGGATGAGAATAAAAAGTTAAAAGAAGATGCAAAAGAGACTACAGGCTTCACGGATACTTATGAAATTCCTTTATTCATAAAAGAGCTGGAAGAAAAAGAGAGCCTTCTGCGTGAACGAAAAAACGAAGCCTCAACAAAACTTGCACTCGCTTTTAAAGAAAAAGAAACAGGAGATATAAATCTTCTCACACTTGATAAGGAACTTCAAAATTACAGGGTCACAGTCCGAAAAAGTAAAACCGATATAGAAATCCTTGAAGAAGAGCTCAGGGAAAATGAAAAGGCAATTCTGGGAGTCCATGAGCAAAAATCCGAAGCTTCCGCAGGGTTAAAGGGACTTGGCTTTACCGGAGAACAACTCGAGGACCTGGAATATCTAAGTGAACTTCTGCTGGAAAATAAAAACAGGTTACATGGGCGGGAAAAGGAGCTTGAAGCTACTATCAGGGAGCTTGATAAAGTAATCCGTAAAAACCGGCAGTTGCTTACTGAAGGAAAATGCCCTACATGCGGACAGGATCTTAAAGGCTCTGAAATTGCATGCACAACCGGAGAATCCGAACAGAAGAAAGAAAAGCTTGCAGCAGAACTTCTCGATATAAAACTCCAGCAGGCCGAAGTAGAGAAAAAACTTAATCGGCTCAAGGATGCAAAAAAACTGGAGAAGCGAATTTTGGATTACGACCTGGAAACTGAAAGACTCAAAAATAAGGCAAAGGACTTCCAGGAAAGGATAACTATCCATAGAACCCGAACCGAGGAAGATTCTCTAAAACTCGAAGGTCTTAATAAACAAAAGGAGGAACTTGAGGCTAAAATAGGAAAGCTCCTCCCTGATATTAAAGCTCTGCAGGGCTGGGAGGCTGCTGCTCAAAAAGCCCATGGCGAGAGTGAAAGAGTGCTTCGAGAGGCAAAAGCTTTTGAGAAAAAACTTGCTGAAAACGCCTCGGAAATTGAGAGCCTTAACGGAAAAATAAGGACTTCCCTTGCGCTGATCGAAAATTACGGGCAGAGGCTTGAGGAGCTCAGTAAAAAATTAAAAGGACTTGCCGAACGAGAGACTCTGGAAAAGGAAAAACTCAAAATTCTGGAAGTTGAACTTGAAACCCTGAGGAAAAAAGAAGCCCTGGCAAAAGAAACCCATAAAGAGAGTGCAAAGCATCTCTTGAAGACAAAAAAACTCGGGGCAAACCTGATCCAGATGGATAACATAAAGCACAAAATCTCAGAACTTGAGGCTTCAATCAGAAACCTTGCCGAAAAAGTCAGCTTTTTTGACCGGGAGATCCTTGAAAGAAACGAGCGGGTAAAACAGCTTGAAGGAAAGCTGGAGGGAAGCAGGTTCGAAGATCTTCAGTCAAAGCGTACTCAACTTGAAGAGTATCAGGCAACCCTCACTGAAAAAACCCGGCAAATAACGGCTACTAAAGATGCGCTCTTAAAAGAAGTCGGAATGGTTGAGAACAGCTTAAAACGCCGCAATGAGCTGAAAGACGAACTCAAAGCTCTTGAAAACAGGCAACAGTATCTCGAAGCCATATATAGTAATGCCGAGGAACTTGAGAGCATGTATATGCGCGTTCGGGCTGATATGCGGACAAAAAATATAGGGGCCCTTTCTACCCTTTTGAATGAAATGTTCAGCTTCATGTACACAAACAATGCCTATTCCCATATCGAACTCGACCCGGAATATAATCTCACGGTTTACAGAAAGGACGGCACTCCCCTTGAACCCAAACTCCTTAGCGGAGGAGAACGTGCAATCTTTAACCTTGTCCTGCGCTGTGCAATCTATAGGCTTCTTGCTATGGGTTTCGGCGGAGACAGGGCAGACGGGCTTCCCCCCATGATCCTGGACGAACCTACGGTTTTTCTGGACCGCGGTCATATAAACCAGCTTTTGAAACTAATAGACATGATGCGCGGCATAGGCGTAGGCCAGATTATTGTGGTCTCACATGACGAATCCCTTATAGATTCGGCAGACCATGTCTTCCAGGTAGAAAAAGATCCTATTACCAATATGTCATCTATTGTAAAACTTTAATACAACCGTTGCGCCGGTTGATCAAAACCGTTGCGCCGGTTTATCACGCCTATAGGGTTTGGGGATAAGGTTCTCAAATCCAAATGTTACTGGGGTTTTCGCTCAAGCCTTTTTTGAAAAGGCTTGCGGTTCACCAGTATACAAGGTAATTAAATAGCTCGTCAATTTCCTTTTCATACTCTTCAAAAAAGCTATAGTTTTTTACAAGATACCCTTCAGCAGGGATATCTTCGAGATACCCATACCAGTAGACAACCATGCCCTCTCCGAAAATCTCTGCATATTCCCTAAACTGTTTCTTTGAATAATGTTCGTGTTCGAAGTCGTCTCCGAAAAGCGCTTTGCTTTCAATCCAGTTGACCATGAGATTGTCTATGCATACAGGAGTTTCCAGGACAAAATCAGGAGTCTTACCATCTCCCTTAGCTCGAATCTCTACTTCGGTACAATACTGAATTTTCCTATCATCAAGCCATTTCTGGATAAGTGCTTCTCCCATCTCACCTTTCTTACACTGCATCTCATGGGCGTGAGGAGAAAAAAAATGATCGGTCTCTAGAGCTTTTTTGACTTCCTTTCTAAGGCGACGGTTTTCAATTAAGTCCACATTTTTGAAAAACCAGTTTATACTTTTCTTGGAAATTTGACAATTCTTCATAATAAGCGATGCCATAAGGGTAGGAGGAAAGCCTGTGTACTCTGCAAGATCAAGAATCGTACGTCCCTGTTTCCATTTTAAAAAAAGTTCATTCTCTCGGGAATAAATTTTCCTGTGCTTGAACCGAGTCTTTTTTACGACCTTCTGGTTGAGGATTGTTGCAAGCACGCCTACGGGTTTGGAATATTCCTCCGAAAGGCGGAAAACGTCTTTAAAATCATGCAGTGAGCTATAAATTATCTGGTATGTTTGGCGGTCCATCCTGAATCATCGTATCCTTTTTTGTTTCCTTCCCGGGAATGCGAAATGAAAGTTAAGTAGAGTGAAAACGAGAATCTTACGATATTAAAATTCTCTCTCAGACGCACAGTTAATTATCCATAATCCTTCTATGTGACTCTGTTCCAAAATCCAGTGATTTTTGCATTTTTGATAGAAAGTCTTAATTAGCAAGAAGAATCCAGTTTTTATCAAAATCGATATTCGCTATCTAAAGACTTGAATCACTAAGTTGTATTACATGGATGGTGACCATTTATAAAATCTAGTGATTTTGAGTTTTACATTCATCACTAGATTTTGGTACTGAGTCTTCTATGTTCATGGTTTATAATTTATCAACACCTTAAAATCCAGAGCAATTGACTCCTGTAAGGAGTCAAGCAGGTCACCTTAAGGAATGCCGAACAATGAAAATAATATTTCCTTCAAGAGTCAGAGACCCTTTCCGGAACGTCTGCCTATGCCTGAGTTACTTTTTCTAGCGTGAGAACTGTTAACCAAGCCTTTAAAAAAAGGCTTAAGCGCAAACTTTTTCAAAAAAAGTTTGATCAAAAATCACTGTTAAATCTAAAACGTCGTAATGGCATGATTAAACAGTACAACGGTTGCAGCACAAGCCTTTTAAAAAAGGCTGACCGAAAACCACTGTTAAATCTAAAATGTCATGATGGTTATGATTAGTCAGTGAAATGGTTGTAGCTCAATGGTTTCGAAAAACAGCCATTTTCGAGCTGAGGGCGGTTAACTCCAGAAGTCCTCATCATAAGTTTCAGGAAGATCTATTTCCATTGCTTTATCTCTACGTTTTTCCCTGCTCTCATGGGACTTTTCTGCTTTTTCTTCTCTTCCTGGCAAGCAAGAGTTATCTTTTTTACTGGTATCAGAACGTACAAAGATTGTTGTATGCTTATCTCTTGAAATAACTTTTTCTGAAGCCTTTGAATTTTCCTGTACCCTTGGCTGGGTGTTTGCATAGATTATCGAGTTTTGTTCAGTCGACTCAATTTTCAGTCTGGATTCCAGCCTCATGGAAGCTTTTTCAGGGTCACTGAGAGCATATCTTTCTCTCGGTTTTTCGTCGTGGTTTACCTCGGGATTTAGGTCAGGCTTCCTTACAGTTGTTTCCTGGAAGTGCCGGCTCTTAGTAACACTTTCTTCTTTCCTTTCAACATGTCTTTCAGGAGACTTTTTTATGAGCCTTGAAGGGATCCAGTCTCCTTTTTCAGAGACGTTTTTTCTTTTAGATAGGGGATCTCTGCCTAATTTTCGGAAAGTATCCTCAGCATAGGTATCCTTATTATGGTCAGCTTTACCTGACTTAATTTTACTCGTTACGCCGTAGCCTATAAGGCAGGTGGGTTCTTTCGTTCTCCACTCAAGGCAGAAGAGGTGGCACTCCCGCCCTTTACATGTCTGGCTTTCATCAAGTGGACAGACTTCTGGAAGAGTCATAGTACTAAAAACAACAGAATATAAAAAATAGTTAACGGTAATAAAATTAAACTATTTTAATCAGAGTCCTTTAAGAGCGTCTGCAATAAGGGGAGCAACACTCAGCCTGCTCTCTCCTTTTTCAAGGGTGTCGGTTCCGATGATATCCTTCACGCCCGCATTGAAGAGTCTTAAAGCTGCATTCCTTGCAAGTACCGGATGTACACAGGCAATGTGAACGTCTGCTGCTCCCTGAGCTCTGAGCATTTTGATAGATTCAGCCATTGTCCCGCCTGTTGCAATCATATCATCTACAAGGACAACGTTCCTGCCTGTTGCATCGAGATTTTTTGTCTTGATTACAACCGTATCTCCACTGAGTCTTGTTTTCTCCAGGTGATCGTAATCAAAGCCCAGACCTGACGAGACACGCTTTACAAGCCCTTCAGCTCCAGAATCGGGGGCAATGAGGAGTGGATTTTCCAGGTTAAGCCCTACGATATGTTCCCCAACAAGTTTAGCTGCGTCAAGGTTTTCCGCGTGGCCAGGGAAGTGCTCAAGCACACTTTTTTCGTGAATGTTTATCGTAAAGACACGGTCAGCTCTGATACAGCGGGCAATTGCACGGGCACTAATCGGCTCTCCTGGCTTGAACTTCTTGTCCTGTCTTGCATATCCCATGTAAGGAATCACGACATTGAGTTCTTTTGCTCCTTCACAGGCATCGATAAGCTGGAGCAGGGAAACAAAATCAGAATCAGTGGGCGTACTTTGAATAAGGGTCACACGTTCGTTTTCGGTATCTTCTGCTATTCGGAGATAAAGTTCTCCATCAGGAAATCGATTAAACTCGGAAAGTACAGGCTCTATCCCTAAAGCCCGGGCAGTGCGGCTGGCAAGTAACTGTGATGCTGGTCCACCTATAATTTTCAAGATATATACCTCAGTCTGCCGTCTTGATATATTCCATCCTTTAAAAAGCTTATTTTTTATGGGCTCACCCTGAGCTTTATCCTTTGATTTTTTCGAGCACCCTGATATTTTGTATTGAAGTGTTTGGATAATTCCCGCTTTCGTCTTTTTCCACTGATTTCACCATATCCCAGATTGTCAGCAGAGCTGCTGAAACCCCTGTTAGAGCCTCCATCTCAACTCCTGTTTTTCCTACAGTCCTGACTTTTACCTCCACTGAAATCATCCCTTTGCCGATCTCAAAATCCACATCTATTGCAGTGATAGGGATCTGATGACACATTGGGATTATCTCAGGGGTCTTTTTAATCGCAAGTATGGCCGCAACTCGCGCAGTCGCGAACACATTCCCCTTTTCCACATCCCCCGTTCTTATCTTCTCTACAGTCTCCTCGGAAAGTATAATGTCCCCTGCAGCTCGTGCCAGTCTCGGAACCTCACGTTTTTCGCTGACATCTACCATATGCGCTCTGCCGGACTCAATATGAGTAAATTGCTTTTCCACAAAATCACCGCGTTTTTCACACATGTATAAACTTGATTAGTCTGGTTCAAGCCAATCTGACTTTCAATTCCATTTTTCTGGGCCTTTCAATACTTTTTTAACATTTTAATAGATTTTTCTGGCGTTTCTAGTGCTTTTTGGCGTTTTATGCATATTTAGTATTTCAACGCAACTTTTATAGGATCAATCGGCTCTGATCAATTGGTTCTGATCAATTGATTATGATCGGTCGATTTTGATCAGTTAATTCTAATCAGTCAATTATAATCAGTCAATTCTAATCAGTCAATTATAATCAGTCGGTTCTAATCAGTCGATTTTGATCAGTCAATTCTGATTTGCTTTCTTTGTGAATAGTCTTCAAGTAATTTACCCAGCTCTTCTCTAAGTTCGCTGGCTTCTTCAAGATTTAGTTTTATGACCTGTTCATCTTCCCCGTGAAAAATCGCAATTCTTATCCGGTTTCTTTCGATTTCCAGCTCGATTTTCCTTTCAATTTCAAGTACCATACAAATTCCCTCCCCATTAAGCAAATATATAGTATTTAGACGTAGACTTTACTTTATCTCTTTTACACAATCTTTTTTTACCCTATTTCGGCTATTTTAATTATTTCAGGAATTTTCTCCAGAACATCCGTTGCAAGCAGCCCGTTTCCGGCCTTTTCAAAAGCCAGATCCCCGGCTGTCCCGTTGATATGCGCAGCACAGGCTGCCGCGAGAAATGCTGGATTTCTGGAAAAAAGCGATCCTGTAAGCCCTGCAAGGACGTCACCCGTACCTCCTACGGTCATGCCCGGATTTCCTGTTCTGTTCAACAAGGTTTGTTTTCCGTCCGAGATAATATCAATTTTTCCTTTGAGAAGTGTTACAACCCCTTTTTCTTCCGAAAACTCCCTGACGGCTTTAATACGAGCTTCCAGGCTCTCAGGGGTTTCCATATTTCTCAGGCGGGCAAACTCCCCGGCATGCGGGGTTACTATCAGTTCGCAGTTGCCTGCAATGCTTTCAAAAATGGTGCCTGAAAGAGCTGAGAGGGCATCAGCATCAAGAACCGCTTTCCTGCAAAAAGGAATGATTTTTCGGACGGCTTCCAGGGTTTCTGTCGCTCTCCCTAGCCCCATTCCCATCACAACTACATCATGGGAACTTATAAGATCCAGAAGGATTGAAAGATCATCAGGGCAGAGAACATTTGAAGAGAGTTTTCGGACGATCAGGTTAGGAGAATATGATGCTACTATTTCGGCTACAGGTGCGGGAACTGCTACTGTCACAAGGTCTGCTCCAGCCTTAAGGGCTGCAAGAGCTGCAAAAGTCGGAGCGCCTGAGTACGGACCTCCTCCTATAACAAGTATTTTTCCGGAATCCCCTTTGTGCTCCTCTGACTTCCGTCTGCGCAGCATCATAAGGTCTCCGGGACCAACATACTGCTCGGCGTCAGTACAGATTCCGATATCTGCAACCTTTATCACTCCGGTGTATTCTTTTGCCTTCTCGCTCAAAAGCCCGATCTTCATACGGTGAAAAGTAACTGTAAGCCCTGCATGCACGGCTTTTTCAAAATCTCCACCATCAGGATCTAGTCCTGAGGGAATATCAATCGAGATTACAGTTTTTCCGGCTTTCCCTTCAAGGTTTATAAGGTCGATAGCCGTTGATTCGGGCTCTCTGAGCTTTCCATTTATTCCGGTTCCGAATACCGCGTCTACGAGCAGATCAGCTTCCTGAAATAGTTCAGAAGCCGAAGCTTCAAGCTGGCTTGAGTCCGTTATTTCGAACATATTTACACGGCTGAACTTCAGGAGGGAAAAGTTACGGAAAGCTTCTTTCGTTCCTATATCCCTGGATTTTCCCAGCAGTACTACATTTACAATGTATCCCAAAGAGCCTGCAAGATGCCTGGCTGCAACAAAAGCGTCTCCCCCATTATTTCCCCTGCCTGCAATAAAAAGTACCCTGCCGCTCTCAAGCTTTCCCCTTATGTGCTGTGCAATTACGGCCCCTGCATTTTCCATTAACTGGACAGGTAGAAGCCCAAGGCATTCGCAATTTCGGTCTATCGCCTTCATCCTCAAAGAACTGATGCACTTCATAACCATTACCTACTGACTATCTCATGTGGTCCCCTTTGCCCACCACTTAAGCTTTCAAATTGCCTATGAAAAACTGTCTATGAAAAACTGTCTATGAAAAACTGAACTTTCTAGTTCACATAAATATTCTCTGACTTATAGATAGAAATTGTTATATACCTCCAGAGCAATTGAGGGAATTTATTTCTTATATTTCTACACCGAGGAAAACCTATTTGATGTTATTAAGTATATATGTTACATTCCGATATAACATAATATACCGGAATTTTTGAATTTTCCATAAAAAGCATATTATTTCTTTAAGAGTACAGTATATAAAACTCAATTTCATAAGAGTGTCTAATCAGCAAGAGAAACAGTCCAAAAAACTACAGTTAACTTTACGGTTAATTCGCTGCAGTAAAATGTGAATAAGCAGGATTCTGATCAAATGTTTGCTTTCCTTTACACTTGTCTGGACTTATATAAAACAGGGAGGACTATTTTTGCTTAACTTATCAAAAGATGCGGATAGCAATCTTAAAAGTACAGTCAAACCCAGATACCTTGTTCTGGGAAGTGGAAGTGTTGGTTTTGCACTTGCAAAAGAGCTCAGGGAAAGCAATAAGCTCGTAATTATTGTAGATAAAGACGAAGCTAAGGTTGAGACTCTCAGGGAAGAAGGCTTTGAGGCAATTGTAGGCGATATCTCCGACCCTGAGCTTGTCGATAAGATTGACCTTAAGAATGTTGTTGTTATACTTTTCCTGACTTCCAATAATGAGGCTAACAGAAAGGGCATTGAGAATTTCAAAAAAGCAATTAATCCTGATGTTCAACTCTTTTCTCGCGCCTCAGATATTATAAACAAGGAGAAAATGGAAGATCTTGGGGCAGATTATGTCTTTATGCCTTCCAAGCTTGTTGCAAGTTCCCTTTCCCGTTCCCTTGAGAGGGCCGAATCGGTTCACAGGGGTAACAGGCTTGCTCGGTGGCTTAAAGGGATAAGGGACAAAAGACTTGCTATTGTAATTCACGATAACCCTGACCCGGATGCTATTTCGAGTGGATTGGCCCTGAAAGAGATTGCAAAGAGCATTGGAGTTGAAGCAAACATCCTCTACCATGGCAGAATAGGGCATCAGGAAAACAAAGCCTTTGTAAATCTTCTAGGGATTGATCTAGGCAAGATGGAAGAAAACGGCCTCAAAGGCTACGATGAAATTGCCTTGATAGACTGTTCTATTCCCGGCGTTAATAACATGGTTCCTCCCAATTCGTTTGTGGGTATTGTAATTGACCATCACCCACCAGGAGAAACTGAGATAAAGGCCGAGTATATAGATATCCGGCCTAATTTCGGGGCAACGGCTACTATAATGACAAAGTACCTGCAGCAGCTCAATATTAACATCTCCAAGACCCTGGCAACAGCCCTGCTCTATGGAATTAGGACTGATACTCAGGATTTCAAGCGAAAGACTGACCCAGCAGATCTTTCAGCTGCTTCGTACCTTTACCCACTTTCGAACCACGGAATTCTTGATCAGCTTGAGCAGCCTTCTATGGCCATCGAAACTCTTGAAGTACTCGGAGAAGCCATAAGAAACCGACAGGTGCTTGGAAGTTATCTTCTCTCGAATGTCGGGAACATAAGAGATAGAGATACACTTCCGCAAGCTGCAGATTACCTTTTGAGCCTTGAGGGAATCTCTACAACCGTAGTTTTTGGGGTTACCGAAGACCGCATTTATATCTCCGGGAGAAGCAACGATATAAGAATTAACCTCGGCGAAGTTATGCGCCAGGCTTTCGGAGAAGATGCCGGTGGACATGCAAATGCAGCAGGAGCCCAGATTCCTCTTGGAGTTTTCAGTGCTACAAAAGACCGGCAGACATTACTCAGGCTGGTTAATGAAGCCGTAGTGAAAAGGTTCCTGAGTGCCGTAGGAGTTGAAAGTGTGGGAGAATGAGGTCTTATTTCAGCTCTATCCCTACCGTTGAAAGTGTCTTTTCAAGATATTAAGTAAAGCCGATTTGAGAAACAATAAAAGGAAGAAAAAGGGAATGAAAAAAGTCCTTTTTATCTTTTAAAGGGAAGAAAAAAGAATGAAAAAAGTCCTTTTTATCTTTTAAAGGGAAGAAAAAAGAATGAAAAAAGTCCTTTTTATCTTTTAAAGGGAAGAAAAAAGAATGAAAAAAGTCCTTTTTATCTTTTAAAGGGAAGAAAAAAGAATGAAAAAAGTCCTTTTCTCTTTTCATTTATTAAAAAATTTTAATTTCTGTTTTCGTTTCAAAAATCCGGTTCAGGAAGTCCTTATTTTGAGTCTGGGATTTTCACCTCTAGCTTGTTCCCTTTCAGGATATCATCTTCCGTTACCTTGATTTCTGAGATTGTGGCATTTCCTCCTGCATTCAAGGAATAAGTCGATAGAGCATTGACTCCGCCTGCCTTATTTTCGGTCGAGTAAGGTACGATTATTTCAAATGAACCGTTTTTGTCTGATGTTACTTCGTTTTGATACGTGAATTTTCGGCCTGTGTTTGAGCTAAGCTCAAGGGTCGCAGTAATGTTTTGTCCTGGGTCTGCAGTACCTGAAAGCCTGGCTCCGGGGACAAACTCGAATATCTTTACGTCACTGGTCGTATCATTATCTTCCACAGAAGCAATACTTTCATGGACAAGCCTGAGGTTTCCGAGATTTGATCCGTCAAGTTGCTGAAGTTTGTATACTTCGGTTTCCGTGTATTCCTTTTTAGCAGTTGCAACGGTTTGAAACCCACCTTTTCCACTGACGGTTTGAACATTTAGATACTTGTTTATGTCCCCGCCTGCAAGCTCGACAATGGACCCAAACTTACCGCCTGCCATCAGATTGTCGGTTATTACATACTTTACTTTGAGCTTTTCCATAATTGCCTTTGCTTCTTCTTCGGAGGCCGTCGTGAAGAAATGTGCAGAATCGTCTACGCCAGTCTGGAAATTGTTTGAAACTGCAGGTCTTTTAGCCTGATAAACAATCCAGTTTCCGTAATCCCACCAGCTCAAAACTCCATATTCGGGAGTTCCGGACGGATCAAGGTAGTAAGAAGTTTCAGGGCTCGAAGTTCCAAGCCATGTCAGAGAATCTTTCCATACAGGATCAATCACGCCCTGATCTTTTGCGAAAGCAAGTCCTGCCCATGTGCAGGGGATAAACACAAGCCCTAGCAGTATTAGGGATGAAACAATTTTAAAATAGTCGGGTTGAGAATTATTTTTTGAGACCGAAGAGTTACTTGTTTTCGATTTTGATTTTGTTTTTGCCTTCATTTCTTTTCCTGCCTTAAGTGCAGGCACGGCATTTTTCTCGGAAACGGGACCGGATTTTACTAGCTTTCTTACTTCAGTCTCAAAGTTAAAAGATTGAAGTAAAATCCAGAGGAAGTATGAAGTAAGGATTGAGACGTTTACTGCGAACAGATATGAAAAACGCCTCTGAGATAGCGTTAAATATGCGAAAAAGACTGACCATAAGAGGAAAAACACCCCTTCTGGCTTTGCGTTTTCTCCTTTCCACTCAAGGCCAAGCAGGAAAAAGCCTCCCAGAGTAGAAAGGAAACAAAGCCCGAGACTTCCCAGTACTGGCGAAAAAGTAAGTTTTCCCTGTGTAGTTAAAAACATTGGCAGGGCTTCAGAAATCGTGCCTATATATTCACCTTTTCCGAGGAAGAAGTTCATTCCTTCAATTATGAAAGAATAGGATTCGGCGGAAAAAATTCTAAGAGATAAAAGCCCTGCTACAGAGACCAGTATTAAAGCAGCTGGATAGTACTTCCAGTCAAGATCTCTTTTCGAGATATAGAAGGAAAATCCCCAGAGGATTAAGGTTCCGGCTATCATGATGAACAGATAGAACACCTGGAACCAGGAAACATACATCGCACTCATTTCCAGACCCGGACGCAAGGACTCTGCTGACAGGGGAATGGTAAAGAGAAGCGTTGCAAGAAGGGTCACAGTAGAACATATAAGAAGATAGGCTGAGCTTTTCCCGACCTTAAGGTCGAGTGTAGTCTGTATGAATGCGTAGAATACAATAAAGCTTACAAACACCGGAGCTCCTATCCATGTGTAAATCAGAAGTGCAAAGAATAGTCCGGATGCTCCTGCAAGAGCTAACGATTTTATTAGTTTCTTTTCTGAAGAGATGGTTTTGAGAGAGGCCAGGGAAAGAGAACCTTCTCTTGCCCACTTTAAAGCAAGTAAGAAACATGCATAAGCCGAAGTTGAGAGGAGGGTCTCTGCTACGTGATGGTCAACTGCTCCAAACCGAGAGATGTAAACATGAGCTGGAATCACTGCAAAAATCAAGGCCCCAAGAAGTGCGGTTTTTCGGTCAAATACCGAAGCAGCTGCTATATATAGCGGAATTATTGCCAGAACTCCCAGAAGCACTGGCAGCAGAGCTCCTGCAAACTCGGTGGTATACAGACTCGGGTGACCTCCTCCCAGGATATTTGCAAGCAACGCACCCAGGAAGTCAAAAAGAGGCGGCCACCCTACTTCAAAACCATTAGGGTAATTGATATAAGAATCGAAGTTAAGGGGCTGGGGAAAATTGACAGCTGTATATAAAATGCGCCGCATATGGTAGAAACTATCATATCCCAGAACATTTATGCTTCCGTTTGCAGTAACGGCAGAATATGAAATCATGCGCATGAGAAAAGCAATCAATATAACTGCAGTCAAAGAAATAATACCGAATTTTAAATTATGAGTGGGCCGTTTTGCCACCGGACATCCCATGCCTTTGTTCGTAGTAACCATCTCTTTTAGTTTTTAATTTTTGCATTCATTGAACTTTTGAATATCTTAATCTTTGATAGTAGTTGAATTAATATAATAACTTTAAGGTTGTTTTAAGATCTAAATAATAATGTGATTGTTGAACTTGTTGATAACATGGATATTCTTAACATGTTGATAACATGGATATTCTTAACATGTTAATAACATGAATATTCCTAACATGTTGATAACATGAATATTCCTAACATGTTGATAGCATGAACATTCCTAACATGTTGATAACATGGATATTCTTAACATGTTGATAATATGAATATTTATAATATGTGATAACATGGATATTCTTAATATATATGACCGTAGACTGTAATTGTAGCCTCAGTATTGAATTTGCACCGTTAGACATCATATACAAAGAAAGTAAACAAATGAATAGCGCTAAAGTGATGCTTAAGGATTCCAATCTTCAGAGTAAAGTCTTTCATCACCGGGTAAATAATACTAAACTAAAGCTTAAAGTGAAGGTTAGCTGTTTTTAAATAAAGTGGGGTTAACTATATTTAAATGAAGTGAAGGTTAACTATATTTAAATGAAGTGAAGGTTAACTATATTTAAATGAAGTGAAGGTTAACTATGATTAAATGAAGTGAAGGTTAACTATGATTAAATGAAGTTAAAGTTAACTGTTATAGTACCTGGCTAACTCTCTTGCTATCTAATGAATTATCTCGTCATCTAATGAGGCATTTCATCCGGGAAGTATTATATATAACTAATGAACCATCTCATCTGAAAGTATTATATATCTCTACTGTTGAGATACAATTTTCAATATATTTATAATCGTTGAGCTTAATGGATTGTTGAAATCTTGCAGGAAACCCTGTGCTACTAATCAGAAATCAGATATTACAGATAAATTTAGTACTGGTAATTTAAGGATGGATAGGAAGCTTCAGATTATAAAAACCCAATACAGTAATGTCCCCACTCATGGAAAAACTAGGTATTGACATTGAATTGAATGTGCATTGAACTGAATGTGCATTGAATTGAATGTGCATTGAACTGAATGTGCATTGAATGTACACAACTGAATGGCCACAAATAATTTTATTAGCTTTTTATAATTTTATTAGCTTTTTATCTGCATTTGTTAAAACCCCCTGAAAAAGTGAGAAATCGATGAAAATAGCCATATTTCATGATTATTTCGGAGCCATTGGCGGCGGAGAGAAACTTGTTCTCATGCTTGCAAAATACTTCAATGCCGATGTTATCACTACTGACTTGAATATGGAGTCCGTAAAAAAGATGGGGTACTCCGATATACGTATAATCAGCCTGGGAAAAACCCCAAAAGTACCTCCTCTAAAGCAGATTTCCGCATCTTTTCAATTTGCATCCTGTGATTTTTCAAAGGAATATGATTTTTTTATTTTTTCAGGTAACTGGGCGTATTTCGCAGCAAAGAAACACAAACCCAACCTGTATTACTGCCATACTCCTACACGAGCTTTTTATGACCTTTATGAAACTTTTATCAGCAGGCAACCTATCTGGATTTCAATTTTCTTCAGGATTTGGGTCAGGCTCCACAGGCCAATTTCCGAATACTACCTTTCCCACGTCTGTAAAATCGTAACTAACTCTAAAAATACATCAACAAGAATCAAAAAGTATTTCCACAGGGACGCTGAAGTTATCTACCCCCCTGTAGAAACTTCAAAATTTACCTGTAAAGAGTACGGGGACTTCTGGCTTTCAGTAAACCGGCTCTATCCTGAAAAACGAGTGGAAATTCAAATTGAGGCATTCAAAAAAATGCCCGAAGAAAAGCTTGTCATTGTTGGAGGGTATTCCAAAGGAGATCACGCAAAAAGTTACGCAAAAAATATCCTTGACAATTTACCTGAAAACGTAAAGGTCCTTGGTGAGGTTTCAGAGACGGAATTACTTGACCTTTACTCCCGCTGTAGAGGTTTTATCTGCACTGCTATGGACGAAGATTTCGGGATGACACCTGTGGAAGCTATGGCAAGTGGAAAACCTGTAGTAGCTGTAAACGAAGGTGGGTTTAAGGAAACGGTAATCGACGGAAAAACCGGTGTGTTTGTGGAAGCAGATGCTCAAAATATAATCAGAGCAGTAAAGAATATCTCGAAAGACCCGTCAAGCTATGGAAACGAATGCTTTAAGAGAGCAGCTCTGTTCGATCTCTCGAATTTTGTAAATGCTATGAAAAATAATGTTACCCCCGAAAACTGTTTTTGTGAGAGATAATTTCCGGTAATCAGATTATTCCTCGAAAAATACAATATTCTGTCATTCCGGCGAAGTAATAATCAGGAGATATTAATTTGAATATAGGCTTAATTCTTGAATTAGCAAAAAGAGATATTACTGAAAAGTATTCCGGGTCTACCTTAGGAGCTTTGTGGAACTTCATTTATCCACTTGTAGATATTTTTATATTTACCGTTATATTTGCTAACCTTATGGGATCGCGTTTGCCTGGCTCGTCTTCGGTCTACGCATATGGATTTTATCTTACTTCTGGCGTAATCGCTTGGAATGCTTTTTCAAATACGGTATCAAGAACGGCCACCGTTTATTTAGATAAAAAACATATAATCACAAAAGTAAAGGTTGATCTTTCTTCATTCCCTCTTTATATTGCTATTTCGGAAAGTATCACTTTTGTCGTGACAATGGGAGTATTCTTGTTTTTACTTCTAATTAGTGGATATGGAGTAAAACCTGTAATCTTATTTGTTCCGTTAATATATTTGGTACAGCAACTCTTTGCCTATTCACTTGGATTTTTTATAGGAATATTTGTTGTTTTTATAAGAGATTTAAGAGAGATTGTAAGAATTGTACTTCAGTTCTGGTTCTGGTTTACACCGATTGTATATGTTTATGACATACTTCCGGAATACGTCAAAAAGATTATGGTCTATAATCCGGCGTTTACATTCATTCATGCCTACCATAGTGTCTTTATATATGAGCAGATTCCGGACTTAGAGGCTATTCTGTATCTATTCCTGTTGAGTTTTGCGATTCTGCTGTGTGCAGGTTTTACTTTCAAAAAGCTTGAAAAGGATGTTCGGGACTTTATATAATTAAAAATTACAAGTTGTGAATATAAAATGATCAAAGTATCAGGTGTTTCAAAAACATTCAAGTCATATCACTCACCCGCTGACCGATTAAAAGAGAAAATCTTTCGGAAGAAATACCACCGAGAAATAACTGCATTGCAAAACGTCTCTTTTGAAGTAAAAGAAGGAAAAACTCTCGGAGTAGTGGGACAAAATGGGGCTGGCAAATCTACTTTATTGAAAATACTTTCCGGTGTTTTGCTTCCTGATGAGGGTTCTATAAAAGTAGATGGAAAAATTACCGGTTTACTTGAGCTTGGAACGGGTTTTGATCATGAACTTACAGGTCTTGAAAATATTTTCATGAACGGGACATTTCTAGGAATGGATAAAGACGAAATAGAAAGAAAAAAAGATGACATCATTAATTTTACAGAGCTTGGAGAGTTTATTTATGACCCGATCAAAACGTACTCGTCGGGTATGCTTATGAGACTTGCATTTTCAATAGCAATGCATGCAGAACCAAAATGCTTTTTAGTCGATGAAGCGCTGTCAGTAGGAGATGCATATTTTCAGCAAAAATGTATGAGAAAAATATTAGAGTTCAAAAATGACGGTGGCTCTATTATTTTTGTATCTCACGATATGAACGCTGTGAAAACAATATGTGATTCGGCAATACTGCTGGACCATGGTCATATAATCAGTTCCGGCGACCCAAAAGATATAATTGACTATTACCATGGAATAATTTTGAGTAAATCACATATGGGAAATACCGAGGTAATAGTAAATGAAGTAATAGATGACCATACAGGTCACAAAAACCCAAGCGCTTCAACAGGTGAAGTTAAACTTCTCTCCTTTAAAGTCCTGAACTCAAAAAATGAGGAAATATTGCACATTGAGAGTGAACAGGTAGTTAAAGTTATATATCAAGTTAAGGCCTTAAAAGAATTATCCGATCCTCACTTTGGTCTTCACGTTAGAAATAATCTGGGTTTATCAGTATTTGAAACAAATACATATTGTAGTGGCATTAAAACTTTTACTCTAAAAAAAGGACAGGTTGCAGAATTAACCTGGGAATTCTTATTTTCACTTTCTGCAGGAGATTATTCATTCTCTGTTGGTGTGGCAAATAAGGGATACGGAAGAGACGCTTTTGAAGAATATTTGCTCATGGCTCATGATATAGAGGTATTGAAAGTAATTCCTAATAGTAATGCAATTGTCTATTCTGGAGTTTTCAATATGAAACCAAAAATAAAAATTCAAGAAAGACTTGGTAAAGAATGAAAGCTTGGTAAAGAATGAAAGCTTAGTAAAGAATGAAAGCTTAGTAAAGAATGAAAGACTTAGTAAAGAATGAAAGCTTAGTAAAGAATGAAAGACTTAGTAAAGGATTATAAATATATCAGGTATAGACATAGAGTATTTTTGCATACATAACTAATTTTTTCTCCACGTAAGAGGTCAGCGGAAAATAGACATGCTATCCTAAGAATAAAAAAAATTGAAAGTGAGATAATTTTAGGATAGATCAATCTAAATCAAATTGTTATTTTACTAGTATTCACTTATGAAATATCAAAAATGAACCAAATTGTCATTGTACTAGTGTTCACTTATGAAAAGTAATATATAAACTGTTAATTGCTCATGTTAATAAATTGCTTTCTGGAGAACAGAGTATGCTGGATGAGTTAATCTCTATTTATAACCGTACTAACTACGATTTCAGGAATTATGCATTTCCTGGGGATAAATTTTCACATCTATTCAACGAATGGGTTGATTATTACCGCATGAAATTTGCAATTGCAAAAATGATCCGTCCAACATCTATACTGGATATCGAAGTCGGGTATGGTTATAGTGCAATAACTTTTCTTAAGGCTTCAGAAAATGCAACTTATCTAGGAATAGACAACGGTTTGAATGCTCTTGAAGGAAGTAAAGGAGCGGATAACTGGGCCAAAGAAATAACAAAAAATTACAAGGCTGAATTTTTGCTGGCCGATAGTCGGTCAATGACTACATTACCTGGAGATTTCTATGACCTTATTCATATTAACGGCCAGAAAGATGGAGATAATACGTTCCATGATTTGGAGCTGGCACTGGAAAAAGGAAAATGGATCCTGGTTGACGGCTACTTCTGGTCTGACGAAAACTTATTAAGTGCGACTTATTTTTTAAACAAATATAAGGATTTCATCGAGTTTTCTATAACGATACCTTCTTATGCAGGCGAACTACTGATTAAAACTAAAAGCTCAGCTAAGCATATATTTGTAGAAGGTCTGAACAAGGAGAATTCGAATCTGGAAGATATTATTGATTCTTATAAAAGGTATAAAGGCAGAGAATTTGAAGATTCTCGTTTAATTTCCATTTCTTGTCTCGCTAATCCGAATAAAGACATGAATATACTGGATGTGGGATGCGGAAGAGGAGAGCTCTCCTATATCTTATCAAGGTCCGGAGCTCACGTAACAGGAATTGACGACTCCTCTTCTGCGATTCAGAAGGCAAAAGCCACACGTCTGGCCGATAAATCGACCAAACGCCCGGAATTTATTCAGGACAATTTTTTAAATCACAAATTTAATAAGAAATACGATATAATTATTGCAACTGATCTAATTGAGCGTACTCCAGAAGATAAACTTGAATTAATTATTTTAAAAATCGCCGAACTCCTTAAAGAAAACGGTTTATTCATCACGTATATTCATCCTAATAAGTTGTATTATCAGTATACTTATGAAGAAAAACGAAAGATAGCAAAATCCATTGGGCTTTACATTCCAGAAAATCCCAGAACTTTTTACGAGGATCTGAGACATGTCAATGAACAAACCCCTCAAAGCCTGTTCCTCAACTTAAATAAATATTTTTCACATATACTGACATGGGTAAACGATTCTCAAGATTTAGCAGGCTCACTCACAAACTCATTTAGCTCGGAAGAGTACAATAATGCCAGAACTATCCTTGCTGTAAGCTCTTTTGAAGATCTCGACAGAGACCGGATTGTTCAGTTATTATCTCCCAAAAAACTTGATCGTGAAGGAGTGAACGTAGAAGCTTTATCGGAAAAGGATTCAATTAATACTTTCTCAAATAAAAAGTTCAAGTTGAATATAACTCTTAAGAATAACGGGAAAGAGCGGCTTGTATCTCTACCTCCTTATCCTGTGCATATCTCTTATCACTGGTTGAAAACTGATAGTACCTGTGAAATTTTTGATGGGCTCAGGACTGAAATACTACCTGCTTTAAATTCTAAAGAACAGCGGGATCTTCAAGTAGATGTCGTCGCTCCTCAAGAGTACGGGGAATACCAATTACAAATTGACCTCGTGCAGGAAGGCTGTTTCTGGCTTCAGGAAATTACTAATAAGCCTTTACTTAACATTAGTGCAAAAGTCGAGCAAAACCCGGACGAATGCAGGTCAGAGGAATCAAAAGTGGATAATACATTCGAGATTAAAGACGATGAAATAAATGTTGAAGAGATTATGGAAAAAATTCGTGAGAACATAAGGGAAAGAAAAGAAAATAAGGATCCAAAGAGTGCTGAAGAGATAGAACAGGTATTTTCAGAAGTCTCCCCAAGGGCAAGAAGTCCTCAAGAACCCGGAATAACTAATTTGGATTATGATATTCGTAACGATAACTATTCGATCAGTTCTCATCGTCCACTTTTGGGCACATTTTTGATAAAAGGTCGAAAATTAGTGCACGGAGAAGTCAGACGTTATGTCGATCCCGTACTCCAGAAGCAAAGTCAACTTAATTATAACCTTGCCGGTGTTCTCAGTGATGCAAAGGAAACAGCAAACTCCTGCTCTCATAAAGTAGAGAAGTTAACATCGGAAATTGAAGAACTCGAAGATGAAAACAGACTCTTAAAATCAAAAATTGAGCAATTAAGTAGTGAAACTGAAAAGTTAAAAGTTGAGTCTGAACAGCTAAAATCTGAAGTTGTCAACAGTGTAAAGAAAGAAGTAGAATCTATAATTTCTGCTGTTAATCTGGATCTTGAGAGTAAAGCCTGGCTTAACAAAGTACTTGAATCCAGAATACAGAAAGGACTCGAAAACCAGGGAACAGATTCCTCTGGAAAGGCTAACACCCAGATTAATTCATCCGGAAAGGCTAATGCCCAGATTAATACTTCAGGAAAGACCAGTGCCCTGAATAACTCCTTCGGAAAGGCTAATGCTCAGAACAACTTAACAGGGAAAGCTAACGCCCATATTAATACTTCAGGAAATGCTAATACTCAGACTAATACCTCTGGAAGTGCTAATACCCAGATTAATGCCTCTTGCAATGCTGACCCTCAGATTAATTATTATGTATTTGAAGAAAGGTTCCGTGGTTCACGAGAAAATATTCTGCAGCATCAGATGAACTTTATAGGTTATTTTGAGAATTGCACCAATGTACTTGATATTGGATGTGGACGAGGCGAATTTCTGGAATTAGCAAAACAAAAAGGCATCAATGCTAGAGGAATTGATGTCGATGAGGATATGATAAATTTCTGTAAATCTAAGGGTCTGAACGCCGAATTAAAAGATGCTATAAAAACCCTTGAAGAAATCAAGGACAAAAGCCTCGATGGGATTTTTATAAGTCAGGTAGTTGAACACCTCAGTCCCAGTTATCTTATTAATATGCTGAGCCTTTGCAATAAAAAACTGAAATACGGTTTTTACATAATTATTGAGACAGTTAACCCTCTCTCATTATTCTCCTTAGCTAACTTTTACATAGACCTTTCTCACGTAAAACCTGTACATCCGGAAACTCTAAAGTTTTTAGTCAACACCGCAGGTTTTCGGGATATCGAAACGAAATTTTTGTCCCCCGTACCTCCGGAAATGAGATTGAAAAAGCTTCCTGATATCGAGGATGCAGAAGAGAATAAATCAGTGATTGATATCTCCAATCAAAACATAGACATGATAAACGATGCCTTATATGGGGCTCAGGACTATGCGGTAATTGGGAAAAAGTAAAGAAGCCAGTATCAAGAAATCATGAATAAGTAAATATTCTGGCTACTTTCCACTTTCTTTAAGTTTGTGAGATAACTTTGGAGCAATGTTAATGAAGATTGCATTTGTTGTTCCCTGGTATGGAGAGATCCCAGGCGGTGCGGAGAGTGAATGTAAAAACACGGCTGAGAATCTTTCCAGAAACGGGATTGAAGTTGAAATCCTTACTACCTGTGTGAAAGAGTTCAATTCTGACTGGAGCTCCAATTATTACGAAGAAGGAGTTTCACAACTAAATAACGTCACAATTAGAAGATTCAAGGTCCGACAAAGGAATACCAGGTTATTTGATCGCATTAACTTGAAATTGATGCGTAACCAGAAAATCTCGGCAAAAGAAGAGCAGATATATATCGAAGAAATGATTAACAGCGACGATCTTTACCGCTATCTTGAGACTCACGGTTCTGACTACGATTACTTCCTGTTCATACCTTACATGTTCGGAACTACATATTATGGGTCTCAAATCCATCCAAAAAAATCATTTTTGATACCCTGCCTTCACGATGAGAGCTACGCATATATGGATATTTACAAAAACATGTTTCAGAGCGCTGCAGGGCTGATATTCCATGCTGAACCCGAAGCAACACTGGCAAACAAGATATTTGACATTGAAGGCAAGCAAATAATTCTAGGAGAAGGTATAGATACTAATATTTCTTTTGAAGCAAAGAGATTTCGGGAGAAATACGGAATATATGATGACTTCATTCTTTACGCTGGACGGCGGGAGCCAGGTAAAAACACTCCTCTTCTAATTGACTTTTTTTGTAAGTATAAACAGAGGAACCGGAATGAGCTTAAGCTCGTCTTGATAGGAAGCGGAGAGGTCAGTATTCCGGAAAAGTTTAAAAAAGATATTCTTGACCTGGGTTTTGTTCGGAAACAGGATAAGTATGATTCCTTTGCTGCTGCAAGCCTTCTTTGTCAACCCTCAATTAACGAAAGTTTTTCAATAGTGATTATGGAATCGTGGTTATGTCTTACCCCAGTTCTGGTTCATTCCGAATGCGCTGTAACAAAGGATCATTGTATTAAAGGTAGGTCCGGATTGTATTTTGAAAATGTTGAAGAGTTTGAAGGATGCGTTAACTTTTACTTAAAGAATCCTCAGTTAAGAAGAAAAATGGCTATAAATGGGAAGGAATATGTAGATAAGAACTTTAACTGGGACCGAATTGTGGAAAAATATGTACGATTTCTTGAAGAGGCTTGAGTATGGAAATTCATCAAATATTGCCAACCTTTAGTCCTGGTGACGCAATAGGCAATGAGGTTATTGAGATTAATAAGACCCTTAGAAAATGGGGTTATGACTCACAGATATATGCTGAAAATATACACCCTGGAATGGATGCAAAAAAATATCTTGAATATGATAAAGTCTCTTCAAAAGACAACGTGTTAATATTTCACTTCTCAATAGGCTCCGATGTCTCTAATTATGTAAGAAAATTGCCAGATAAGAAAATAATAAGGTTTCACGGAATTACTCCTGAAAAATACCTTTATGGAATCAACGATTACATTCAGTACTTACTGGTACGGGGAAGAGAGGAGCTCAATTCATATCCAGAGATAACAAACCTGGCACTGGCAAATTCTCGATATACCCAGCTAGAGCTAAATAACCTGGGGTTTAAAAACACTGAAATTTTTCCACTTTTACTGGACCTTAATGTTTACAATAAAAATCCGAATGAAAGTATCTTGTCGAATTTTGACGATGATTATGTGAATCTTCTTTTTGTTGGAAGGGTTATCCCTCAAAAGAACCAGCATCTCATTCTTAAAATTTTCTCATATTATAAGCTTATAAATCCAAAATCGCGTTTGTTTTTGATAGGTAATTTCGAAGGTTGCGAAAGTTATCTTGATCAACTGCAGGAGATAATTAGAAAGCTAAAGCTAAAAGATGTTTATGTTCCTGGGAAAGTCTCGATGGATGACCTGATTTCTTACTATAAACTGGCTGATGTGTTCCTGTGCATGAGTGAGTGGGAAACCTTTTGCGTCCCGCTTGTTGAAAGTATGTATTTTGATACTCCCATTCTCGCTTATAATTGTACTGCAATCCCGGATACTCTTGGAGATTCGGGAATACTGATTAATAAATTTAACAGTGATGAGATTGCAGAGATGATTAATCTTGTAGTAAAGGATGAAGTTTTCAGAAAAAGAATTATCCGGAAACAGAGAGAAAGACTAAAACACTTTGAAAGACCTACCATGGAAAATTTACTAAAAGAATACATTCAAAAGGTGATAGAGTGAAAATCGCCTTAGTTGTCCAGCGTTACGGCCTTGAAGTTAATGGAGGTGCCGAATTCCACTGCAGGCTCTTAGCAGAACATTTATCAAAATACTGTAAGGTAGAAGTGTTAACTACCTGTGCAGTAGATTACATAACCTGGAGGAATGAATACCCTGCAGGGGTTGAAACCTTGAATGGAGTGCGGGTCAGGAGATTTCGGGTTGATTATGAAAGAGACTTACCGGCATTTAATAAATTCTCTGAGAAAATTTTTGGAAATAATCCAGACTACGAAGACGAAGTTAAATGGATGAAAATGCAGGGCCCTTACTCAACACATCTTTTAAATTATATAAAAAATGCTAAAGATGATTATACTTGTTTTATCTTTTTTACCTATCTTTACTGTACTACCTTCTTCGGCCTTCCACAGGTAAAAGAAAAAGCTCTGCTTGTTCCTACGGCACATGATGAACCTCCCATCTATTTGTCGATATTCGATTCACTCTTCAAATACCCCAGGCGGTTTATTTTTAATACGGAAGAAGAGAAAAGTTTTGTCACCTCAAAATTCAAGGTTTCGAATATACCTTCTGATGTTGTGGGTGTAGGTATAGATATTCCTTATAGAACTAATGCAGCTTTGTTTGCCCGGAAATATAATCTGGATAATTTCATTATCTTTGTCGGAAGAGTTGACGAATCCAAAGGTTGTCATGAGCTATTCGAGTATTTCCTTCGGTATAAAGAGGAAAAGCCGTCTTCTGTAAAACTCGTTTTACTTGGAAAACAGACTATGAAGATCCCTCAAAGTCCTGAGATTCTTTCTTTAGGTTTTGTTCCTGAGCAGGACAAGTTTGACGGGCTTAAAGCGGCAAAACTATTAGTAATGCCCTCAAAGTATGAAAGTTTGTCCATGGTTCTGCTGGAGTCCTGGCTCTGTAAAACTCCTGTACTTGTAAATGGAAAGTGTGATGTGTTAAAGGGTCAGTGTATCAGAGGTAATGCCGGCCTGTACTATGAAAACTATGAGGAGTTTAAGGCATGCCTGGATCTTCTCCTGGAAAGGGATGAAATGAGGAATGCTATGGGTAAAAACGGGACGGAGTTTGTTTTGCAAAATTACTCGTGGGAAAACATAGAAAATAAGTATATTTCAATATTGCAAAAAGTTGAGAACTTATTCCAATCTGATGAAACTTTAGAAGATCCAGTGTCAGACTATACCCCTATCTAATGAAATATTAGAAGATTCAATGTCAGACTCTACCCCAACCTGATTAGTTTTAAAAGATTTACTGTCAGGCTCTACCTCTACCTGATCAAGTTTTAGCAGAAAGCGTTTTTTTTCAATTTAATTTAAGTTATACTCATTTGTATTCGGTTAAGGATTTTGAGCTGCTGATCTCGATTT
This sequence comes from Methanosarcina spelaei, assembly GCF_002287235.1. GTDB lineage: Archaea > Halobacteriota > Methanosarcinia > Methanosarcinales > Methanosarcinaceae > Methanosarcina > Methanosarcina spelaei. Next base: position 26,310 of record NZ_LMVP01000445.1, on the reverse strand, counting down.
CGACGGAAAAACTCAAACCCAAATGTTTAGTGTTTAAATTGAAATCGATATCAGATTCCAGTTTTGCATTTGATGAATAATTTAACAAATTTTATGAAAATCAATGCAATTGATAACGATTTTTCCTTAACCGATGACCAATGAAGTTATACTATTAAGTTCTACAAAAGATTCGAAAGCGTTGTCAGAGAAAATAGAAGAGTGTAATAAATAAGAAGAAAATAAAATTTTATAAGTATTAAAAGTTATGGAATAATAATATTTAAAAGGTTAATAACGTAAAAAAGTTGGAAAGATCACAATAATAAAAGACTCAAATTTTAAAGAGAGCAGATTTCGAAGAAATAATGAGCCATAAAAGGATAAAACATAGAACAATAGAAAAAAGAAAGGAGTAAGGAGAAGTTAAAGCTACTGCTTCAACCTCTCAGGCCGTAACATCCTTTCTAAGGATGTAAGCAACCATCTCAGGGTTAAGTTTGCTTTCCCTTGAAACCTTTTCCTCAATGGCTTCAGTGGATTTACCTTCAATTTTCAGCTCTCTTATTTCTTCAATTATTGATGAAGGAATACGGTAATACTCGTTTATGTCCTTCCTGTGGCCCCAGACATCGCCCTCGATGAGCTGGATACGCTGCATTTCAAGAAACATTTCTATGGATTTTGAGACAGTACGCCTGTAAGATTTCGGAAGCTGTATAACCTCAATCTTAGGACAGTTCTCAACCAGTGAAAAAATATCCTTGTTTGAAGGCCTAAAAGCCAGATGCACTATTCTCTCATTTGGATTCAGTGTGAAGATTTCTTCTCTTGAACTCACAACCCTTATTTTCAAAGTTGAACCTCCAGATGTATCTATTTTTTTCATGTGATAGTAAAAAATTCTTCATTAAATATTTTTCTATAATTACCTGAATCATTTAAAAAGAATTTAAATTTACATTTTTTCAGTTATTTTTGTAAGAATCTCATCTAAATAACAAAAATCAATATGTAGAACAGTTTTTTTAGGAAAATTTAAAGAAGTACTTGAGAAATTTTGCAGCCGTGTCAAGAACAAAATCCATAGAAAAACGCAGAATTTTGTTTGAGATAATTTCATTTTTGTCAGGTTAGGGCAATTTTAAGAGTGAAGACACTGGAACAGAAGACAATAAATTTCCAGACATTGTGAAAAAATTAACAAAATTCAATATAGTAGAGGATATTTTATTTTTTATGATCAGAAGAGCATATAAAAGATTAAAATTTCAGCATAATTACAGGCTTCTTTAATTACAGGCTTCTTTAATTACAGGCTTCTTTAATTACTAACCTGTACTTTGATTTCATAATTAACTCTTCATTTCTGAAAAATCCTTAATTTTAATCTATTAAATATTCAAACTTAATGGATCTATGTCGAAATTACATACTGGAAAAACGAAGATCCAGACGTACTACTTACAGTTGAATGGAGGAAATATCATGACACCAGATATAAAAGAAGCCGCAACTTAGAGAAATTAAAAAACAAAAAGACATTCTTCCAATGCAGTAAAAAGAAGAATACAAAATCACCTTAGGAGTCGTCACAGAACAAACTATACATAAGTTTCGATTGGATGCCTTGATTTTCAAGATCATTATCACCAATTAAAAATTAACTTTATGAAAAGTTTGCCTAATCTGTTTTGTGACAGTTACTTAGTATGATAACAGAGACAAATTGTATCCCAACTGACATAAATCGTCTCAACAGTTTCAAAGATTTAAAAGCCCGAAATTATAAGGAAGCTATACATTTTAAAGGATAGAACTTACTTATTTTAAAGGATAGAACTTACTTATTTTAAAGGATAGAACTTACTTTGATCTTACCTATTTAAGGCAATTTTATTCTGAAGAAAGCCAGACTTATTCTTTTCAAAAAGGCATTATTAGCTTTAAGAAATATCGAAAATCACACAACTTTTATAAAATGTCATGCTTAATATACCTTCAATATTACTTTTAAGAGGCTCATGCATGGAAGATCCCGTTATCTCAAAAATAAAGAGTCAGTTTGATAAAAAAGGAAATCCGTCAAAGATTCCGCTGATGAGCGGGAAACAGTTTTTTGAAGCTCGAGCCGAAACGGATGGAGTCTATGTTGACAACCTGAAAAAAGAACCATTTCTTCCCTGGGAAATCTTTACCGAAGCTGTCAATTGTATAAAGGAAAACAATGGAAAAGTAAAGAAAGGAAATGCGACAAACTCGAAGTTGGGAGACCCTAATCTTGGCCTCGATACCCTGGAAGGTTATATTGCCAGCAAGGTTTATGGCTGCAGGAAAGGCGATCCCGTATTTAAGAGAGTTACTCCTATAGCTTCCATCCTTGCCTGGGCTGAGATTTGTGAAAACACCAGGGGGCAGATCGAGCTCCGCTCCGAAGAAAAAGAGCTGTGTACTTATGAAAATAATCCAGATAGCAAGTCGATAGAAATGAGAAGCCTGGAAGCTGAACTTGAGGAAATCCAGAAGATAAAAGAATTTGACCAACAGACCGCAGACTGGGAAAAAGAAGTCGGCAAGCTGAGAACAGAACTTGAAGTACGAGAAAAACTTCTTCTTGAGAAGGATTCGGAACTCCAAGCACTTCAGGAAAAATTTACGAAAAAAAGTGAAGAAGCCCAACGCCTTGAGTCCAGACTCATAGAAAAAGAAGATGAGATTGAGAGTCTTACTGAGAAACTCCTGGAGGAAACGGAAAACGGAAAAACTCTTGCCGAAAAAATTTCAACAAAAGAAAAAGAGATCGAAAAGCTTGAGAAAAGTGTTTCCGTAAAAGATAAAGACCTTAAGACCCTGGCTGAAGAGGTTATTACAAGGACTGGGGAGATGAGGAAAATTGAAGAGAAGCTTTCCTTGAAAGAAAGAAAAATAAACACTATGGAAACTATGCTTGCTACAGCCGAAGAAATAGTAAAAAAACTTGAGAAGCAGCTCTCTGCTTTTGAAGGGGAAGAAAAACTGGCAGTTCAGCTTAGAGAAAAAGAAGAGTTTATAAAACAGTTAAAAGGAACCCTTGCAAGTAAAGAGGAAGCATTTTCCAGGGTTAGTGAGGAAAACCGGAAATATAAAATGCAGCACAAACTGGCATCCGAGGGGTTAAGGCAGATAGAAGAACAGAAAGCCTCAAAAAAATGGTGGAAGCGTCTGTAAATTCTCCTGAAGAAAAGCCGGAATTTTTTAGTTAAATTTTGTTCATTCGCGGCCGCTCAGGGCTTGACGTCAGAAAAGAACTGTGAAGTAAGTGAAGAATCATATCAGGGCTAATTTTTCTTATATGTGTAATCTCACCTATTATTTCTTCATCTGTTCTTCCCTGGACTTTCAGTTCGTTTATTTTTTCAAGCACATAAGCGGGTATCACAAAGTAATTGTTAAGATCATGCCAGTGCCCGCTGACATCCCCTTTTACCAGATGAATACCTGAAGAAGCGAGATACATCCTGATAAATTTGGAGAGCCCTTCATAGGAAGATGCGGGAAGCTGGAGTAGTTCAATCCCAGGACATGTCTTGACCAGACTAAAAAGATCTCGGTCCGAAGGTCTAAAAGCAAGGTGTACTGCCTTTTCCTCTGCCCCCATGCCGGAAATCTCATCCCTACTTGTTACGACTCTGATACGTACACTACCTAGCCCCATTTATGCCCCCTTTTCTATCTAAGTATACCCTTTTCTATCTAAGTATGTATCATTTATTTAATTTTGTATTTCAGTCTTTCTAATCAAATTTCAGTACAATAGTAATATAAATATTCAAAAAATGAAAAAAAAACAAAAACAAGTGTGGGAATAGTGAAGTATTTCTAAATCTAAACTTGTAAGGTAAGATATAAACGTACATACTAAAAAATTGAGCATCAACCTGACAGGAAAGTTTTTAAAACTTATTCTCAGATTTTGTGCCTAACCCTGCCGCAAGTGCTTGCCCGAATGAAATACATCCGTCTCCACAGGGAACCTGACGGTGAGCCAGGAATTCAAAACCTGCTTCTGTAACAGCTCTTGCAATGCACGAAGTTATGTGATCGTTATAAGCAACTCCTCCACTCAACCCTATCTTTTCAAGCCCCCTTTTTGTGGCAAGAGAGATGGCAAGTTCTGAAATTCCTTTCGCAAAACTCTCCTCAACCGCAAAAGCAAGGTCAGCAGGAGGATACTTTCCTAAAAGTTCATAAACACCCAGAAAAAGCTCAGTAGTGTCAAGCAGAGGAAGTCCAGAGTTTATATCTTTCTTGAAGATTATCGGAAGATCTATGGTATGAGTACTCTTCGTTGCGGCAGATTCAAGTTTCATTGATGGTTCCCCGTCATATGTTCTCATCTCGCAAATTCCAAGCAACGCAGCTGCTGCATCCAGTACTCGTCCTGTACTGCTGCTTCGGATAACATTTACCCCAGTTTCAAGCTGTGTCATCACCGTTGAAAATTCCATCGCCCCTTTAGGAAAAACAAGAGGAAGTTTTTCCAATTCTGCTCTTCCAAGTTTTTCAAAAAGGATACCTAAAACCATTCTTGAAGGTATCTTCGAGGCAAGATCTCCACCTGGCATCGGCTGAGGCAGTAAATGACCGATACGTTCGTGTCCGAAGTAAGAGGATTCAAAGAGTTCCCCTCCCCAGACTGTACCGTCACTGCCATATCCTACACCGTCAAGAGCGATTCCGAGAATTCGGGAATCCAGGGGGAGGGAATTGTCAGCCATAAGAGCTAACATATGTGCGTGATGATGCTGAACCTGAAGAGTATTTTCCCCTCCCATCTCTAGCGCAAACCGGGTTGTATTAAATGCAGGATGCAGATCACAACCCCAGTAAAGAGGCTCGATTCCAGTAAGTCGGATAAGGTGCCTGACAACTTCGGAATGATACCTGAATGTTTCCACATGACTGGTATTTCCTATATACTGAGAGATATAGGCAAGCTTTCCTTTTGCCACAGTAACAGTAGAATTCATTTCAGCCCCCACTCCTATAGAAGCTTTGAGTTCGAAAGGCAGTTCTACGGGTTCAGGCACAAAGCCTCTGGAACGCCGGATAAAAGCTGCCCTTCCATTAACAATCCGAATAACAGTATCGTCGTTTCTGTTTGCAATAACCCGGTTGTGCAACAGGTAACAATCAACAATCTCCTTAAGTTTCTCAAGAGCCTCTTTGTTCTCGACAACCATGGGCCTTCCTGGAAGGTTTGCCGAGGTCATAACGTATACTGCATCAGGTACGCAGTCAAAAAGCAGATTCTGCGTGCCTGTATAGGGAAGCATAACCCCGATATTATGCAGGCCAGGGGTAACCGCTTCTGCCAGGTTGAACGCCTTAGACCTTGGAAGCACAGTAATAGGCCGGCGGTGAGAAGTTAAGTATTCCCTACCTCCGCCGTCAAGTCTTGCAAAAGTTTCAGCAACGACGGCGCTTTTTGCCATAACCGCAAAAGGCTGTTCCGGGCGCCTTAACCGTCTTCTGAGCTCCGTTACAGGCTCCTCCTCTCGCGCATTGCAAGCTATATGAAACCCTCCAAATCCTTTTACAGCAAGAATTGAGCCCTGTTGAAGGAGATCCGAGGCGTGTGAAATTGCTTCATAACCTTTTACCAGGACATTTCCTTCGGAGTCCGAAAGCCAGATCTCCGGCCCGCACTTTGGGCAGCAGACAGGCTGGGCATGATATCTTCGATTGAGAGGATCGGTATATTCGATTTCACATTCCGGGCAAAGAGGAAAATCTGCCATAGTGGTATTTTCCCGGTCATAAGGAAGGGTCCGGACAGTTGTATATCTGGGTCCGCAGTTTGTGCAGACTGTAAAAGGATAGTGGAAATACCTGGAAGAAGGATCAAAAATCTCAGACCTGCACTGTTCGCAAATAGCCGTATCAGGAGGAATTATGGAATTTTCAAAAACTCCGGATTCGCTAGGCACGATAATAAATTTAGAATACCCGGAAAAATGAACATTCTTTGTTTTGATTTCCTTAACTTTAGCTAGTGGAGGCTTTTTTTCAGGAAGTTCCTTAACAAATTTATCAAGACTTTCCTTATTTCCTTCTATAAGAACTTCCACATAATTTCCCAGGTTTTTCACGTAGCCGAAAAGTCCATGGACTTTTGCAAGCTGATATATAAAGGGGCGGAAACCTACTCCCTGGACAATACCGGTAATATGGAGAAGCCTTGCTTCGTTTTGCATATAAAATAGAGATTAATTTTTGTCATTAAAATAGCTTTCTAAATAATAAAAGTATCCGGCAGTATCGTAAACTGATTCAAACTTCAACTACACAGATTGTAAGCATAGAAAAGTACAGATTTCAGTCAAGTAAGACAAAAGTAAACAATAACACGTTTTTAAAAACAAGCATAAAATTACATGCTGAATCGAAAAATTCAGATAGAAGCAAAAATTGTGGCTGAATTCAGGATCAGAATCATCCTGAAATTCAGATCACATATACGGAGAAATTGTTCTTATCATAATGATGAATCCCAAAACCATCATAAGAAGGGAAATTTTCCAGGCCACCTGCAACAGGCGGGCCTGGTTTTTGGGTTCACTTAACTTAAACACTGCTCTTTCAACCAGATTCGGTTGATCGTCACATGCTACCATTTTAAATCAAGCTTGATTTTTCATTCTCTCCTTGACTCTCTTCAGCCGGGAAGTACCCTCCCTTTCCATCTCCTCAAGGGTAAAGCGAATGTACTTCATGGTTGCAATGAGATCGGGAATAACTTTGAATTCGAGAGCGTTTACACGCCTCTTAGTCTTCTCGATTTCATTAAGAAGCCTTTTCATTGTTGTTTCAAGCTCAGCGGCGGTTATGATCTTTTCTACCAGATCTTCATAGGCATCTGCAGACTCATCAATATATGAATTTGTCCCAACAATACCGTAACCTCTATCGATAAGAGATTTGCGGACGCCTGTAGAACTGATTTTTGGCACCACAACACCCATGATATTATGCCCTGAAAGCTGGATTTCGGGAGATTCCTTTGCTGTAAAGGCGGTTGACTTGACTGCAACCATTCCGTTTACAGCAGAAGCGAGATTGATTTTTTCGGCAGCATTTAGATAGGCAGCGTCCAGTTCGGTTCTGACGTTCCTTGCCTCGTTAAGGATCTTAAAGAACTCAAGAATAAGACCATCTCTCTTCATCTTAAGGAGCTTGTGCCCACTTTCAGAGAGCTTGATTTTCTTCTTGAGCTCAATTAGCTCCGACCGAGTTGGTTTTACGTCTTGAGCCATGACAATCACTGACCCTTTTTGTGTGCAGGATGGTATTTCTGAATGTACTTATTGTCAATCCTACCCAGCTGGTTTTCAGGCAGATGCGCAAGAATACCCCATCCGATGTCCAGAGTATCTGCAATTGTCCTGTTCTCGTTTCTGCCCTGTGTAACGAACTTCTGTTCGAAGAGGTCAGCAAACTCAAGGAACTTAACATCTCTATCAGACAGAGCTTCTTTACCGACGATAGCCACGAGACCTCTGAGGTCACGCCCTTCTGCATAACCTGCATACATCTGGTCAGAAACGGCCTTGTGGTCTTCCCTTGTCTTGCCTGCTCCGATACCGGAGTTCATCAGCCTTGAGAGAGACGGTAGCACATTGATTGGTGGGTAGATACCTTTCCTGTGCAGTTCTCTTGAAACCACAATCTGACCTTCGGTAATATATCCGGACAGGTCAGGAATCGGATGGGTAATATCGTCACCAGGCATAGAAAGAATCGGAATCTGGGTAACTGATCCCTTTGCGCCTTTGACAATACCTGCACGCTCGTAGAGAGTTGCAAGGTCAGTGTACATGTAACCCGGATACCCACGGCGACCAGGTATTTCATTACGGGCGGCACCCATCTGACGGAGAGCTTCTGCATAGTTGGTAATATCAGTCAGAATGACAAGAACGTGCATGCCGTGTTCGTATGCCAGATATTCAGCTGCAGTCAGCGCCATACGCGGAGTGACGATACGTTCGACAGCAGGGTCATCTGCCAGGTTCAGGAACACCACAGCCCTTTCAAGAGCCCCGGTCTTTTCGAAGTCGCTCATGAAATACTGGGCTTCTTCATTGGTAATACCCATTGCTGCGAAAACTACTGCGAAAGGCGCTTCTGATCCAGGCACAGCCGCCTGCCTTGCGATCTGCAGGGCGATTTCGTTGTGTGGAAGACCTGAGGCTGAGAAAATAGGCAGCTTCTGTCCACGAACCAGGGTGTTTGTTCCGTCGATTGTGGAGATGCCAGTCTGGATGAAATCCTTCGGAGGCAACCTGGCATATGGGTTCATTGCAGCTCCGTTGATGTCCAGAAGCTGGTCAGGCACAATCCTGGGCCCGCCGTCAAGAGGTTCTCCTGAACCTGAAAGGATCCTTCCGAGAAGGTCGATTGATGCAGGGAGCTTCAGGGTTTCCCCTGTGAAGACTACACCACAATTCTTGTCCAGACCGGTAGTACCTTCAAAAATCTGGATAACTACTATGTCCGCTGAAGAGTCCAGCACCTCGCCTCTGCGGGTGGTTCCGTCAGGCAGGTTGACAGTAACGATTTCTTTATAACCTACAGGCTCTGTTTTTTCAACAAAGACAAGCGGTCCTGCAATCTGAGTGATTGTCTTATACTCTTTTACCATACTTACCTACCTCTCAGGGATGCAAACTCTTTATCCATCTTTGCCAGGACAGCATTCATAGAAGCGTCGAAGTTCTCCTCAAACTTGACCTTGGGAAGCTCATTCTTAGAGTCCATCTTGATAATTTCCGAGATAGGAACACCTGATTTCAAAGCTTCCTGTGCAGCATCTCCGTACTTCATGATTGCCTGCATGATCCTGTACTGCTCAGAGAATGGACTGTAGGTATCTATTGGGTGGAACGCATTTTGCTGCAAGAAGATTTCCCTGATCATACGGGTAATTTCAAGCAGAAGCTGCTGATCGTCTGGCAGAGCGTCGGAACCTACGAGCTGCACGATTTCCTGCAGTTCGGATTCTGTCTGAAGCATTCCCATTGCTCTTTCCCTCATAGCCACATAATCAGGAGCCACGTTATTTGTAAACCAGTCGTTAAGGCTTTCCTTGTACAGACTGTAACTGTTCAGCCAGTTGATAGCCGGGAAGTGACGCCTCTGAGATAGCTTGGCATCGAGAGCCCAGAACACTTTCACGATACGCAGGGTGTTCTGCGTAACAGGCTCTGAGAAGTCACCGCCAGGTGGAGATACTGCTCCAATGACAGTAATGGAACCTTTCTCACCGTTGAGAGATTCAGCAACACCGGAACGCTCGTAGAACTCGGCCAGCCTTGCAGACAGGTATGCTGGGTAACCTTCTTCACCAGGCATTTCTTCCAGACGGGAGGAAATTTCTCTCATAGCTTCTGCCCACCTGGAGGTGGAGTCTGCCATAAGTGAGACGTCTAATCCCATGTCACGGAAGTATTCTGCAATGGTAATTCCGGTGTACACAGATGCTTCTCTTGCAGCCACAGGCATGTTTGAAGTGTTAGCGATAAGAACAGTACGCTCCATCAGTGGGCGGCCGGTCTGAGGGTCTTCGAGTTCCGGGAATTCGCTCAGAACGTCTGCCATCTCATTTCCGCGCTCGCCACAACCGATGTAGACCACAATTTCAGTGTCACTCCACTTTGCAAGCTGCTGCTGAGTAACGGTCTTTCCCGATCCGAAAGGTCCGGGGATTGCAGCAGTTCCGCCTTTTGCCACAGGGAAAAGCCCGTCAAGAATTCTCTGTCCTGTAACCAGAGGTTTATCTGGAGTAAGTTTTATCCTCACAGGTCTGGGTCTCCGGACAGGCCACCTTTGCATCAGCTGCAATTCGGTCCCGTCAGTGAGAGTACAGACTGTGTCTATTACCGTAAAGTTTCCGCTCTTGATGTCGGCAATTGTACCTGAGATGTCAGGAGGCACCATGATCTTATGTTCAATGTTCACGGTTTCCTGTACAACACCGATCACTTCTCCACCTTTTACGGAGTCGCCTTTCTTGACAATGGGTTTAAAATCCCAGAGTTTCTTGTGATCAAGCCCATCTGCAGTAACACCTCTGCCAATGAAACCGCCCGTAGTTGCAAGCAGGACGTGCAGAGGCCTCTGAACCCCATCATAAATACTGGAAAGAAGACCCGGACCAAGTTCCACGGATAGAGACGAACCTGTAGAATAACAGGGCTCCCCTGGCTTGATGCCTGCGGTCTCTTCGTATACCTGGATGATGGTCTTGGGCCCTAATATCTGGATGACTTCACCCATTAAACCTTCATTACCGACTTTGACCAGGTCATACATTTTTGCCTGCAAGCCGATTGCGGTGACGACAGGCCCAGACACACGATAAATTTCACCTTTTACTTCCACAGATCAACACCTACCGCTTGTTTTATCTTATCTCTTAAACTCGAGCCTGCTCCGCTGCCTCCAAGGGCTACTACTGTAGGCTGGACAGACTCATTCAAGTTTTTCCTTAGAATTTCCGGCAGATTACCAATGTCATCATTATGCATTACAAGAATCCCGACACTTTTATCATCAAGCACGGATTTTACAATGGACTCAGTGGCCGCGATATCCGCGGCTTCATAAACCTTCCTGACACCAGCCAGTCTGAATCCTGTAACAAACTCGCTCTTTCCGATCACTGCTAATTCCATCAGATAACCACCAACTGGTCTTTGATTAATTCATCACTGAGACCACCCTCTTTACCCCTGAAAATAATCCGGAGATTAGTAGCCTCATTATTTTTATGAATAATATAGTCCAGAATAGGTAAAACTGAGATCGGAGATACATGCGAAAGAATGGTTGAAGATTCAAGATAATATCTTGTGAGCCTGCTTTCAAGAGTAGTCAAAGAAGTCATATCCGGACCCGTAACGCCTGAAATTACGTCCCAGTATTGAGTCCTTTGAAGCTCATTGACAAACTCGTCATATGGGAGAGGCGCCAATTTTTCGGGCTTTAACTCAAGACCGCCTTCAATCATGAGAGGCATGATTTCATCGAGCTGCATAACTCCTGCTTTTTTCAGTCTGAAAAGGTTAATTAAGTTCTTAACATCTACTTCCAATCTGACAACTTTAACAAAGAGCTTGCGGTCCTTAGATCTTGGTTTTCCGATTGCTTCAAACAAGCCTGTATAATAGATCTTGTCAAGTTCGTTTTCTATGTATGCCAGGTTCGTTCCGTCAAACTTCTGCAGCAAGGGATAGTACTCGGTATATTTCAGAGCCTCAATGATTTCTTGATATGTGGCCTTGGCTGCAAGTTCTGACATTGAAGTGTAAGTAAACTCCCCGGCAGCAATCAGAGACTCAACGATATCTTCAACAGACGCGTTGTATAATTTACCACGAAGAAGTGTTTTTACGTTCCAGATGTCGTATCTCTTGAGATATGCGACAATCAGGTAATTCAATTCTCCGGCGGTGATTCTTACCAACTTATCATAGGTGAGCGCAAGATTTCTGTTCAATGCGTGTTCTGCCAGATCGCCACCACTATATTTCATTGCCAGTTCGTCAACGTCGTTTTTGTATTCAGACTCTTGGATAAAGCGGGTAATTTCATCAATCCCCATGTTGAGAAGCCGGGGATACGATTCTTTTGGGAGCAGCTTGCTCTTCATAGCGCGGACACGGGTCACGGCATAAGGATAGTTAGAAGTGCCATTTATCTTTTTATCGGATTTTCGTGAGGGTTTTTGCCCCCAGAGTCTCTCCAAAAGCCGCATCTAACATCACCCGTATAATAGATCAGATATCTGCTTCAATGAACGCTCATACACGTTTTTCAGGATTGAATCATATGTGAAATCTAACCTGACTGTCCCGTCCTCGTTTTCCAGAACAACTCCGCCAATAGAATCAAGATTGCCAGCATAAGATAAAGAAGTTAACTTCTTGACAATCTCTTCTGAATCTTTAGAAGAGTAAACTCTAGCACCGCTAGCTTCGTACTTGTTGATAACAGTTTTCAACAGCTCTTCTTTTTTGGACGCCGGCATTGACTTGATTTTTTCAACTGTCTGGACATAAACTCTATCTAGAAGATCCTTACGCTTGTTAAGCGTAATTCTTTTCACTTCCAGATTTGCACTTGATATAACCTGCTGGTGCAGATTTTGGAGGTCCTCTTCCGTCTTGGCAAGGCTGTCTCCGAGCGTCTTTTTCTGTATATCTTTAGCTTCATTGATGATCTCGGAGGCCTTTGCATCGCCTTCGGCTTTTATACGGGAAACCTCAGCTCTTGCACCCTCTTGGATGTCTTTTACAACGATCTCTAGTCCCATGCTTACACCTCCAAATAAATTTAGAGCAAAAAAGTGCTCTAAAGCCTAGAGCAAAAACTCTAAGCTGCTTAGAGTGCAACGATACCTAAGGAAAACTTAGAGCATTACAACAACTCCAGGCCTGCCTGGCAAGGAAAAAACGCCCACGTAAACCTAAAGCAATGCTCTAAGAAATTTAAGAGCGGAGTACGCTCTTAAATTAAGCAGAATTACTGGTTGATAAGCAGTGCGACGACGAGACCGAAGATAACAATGGTTTCTGGAATGACAGTAAGGATCAGGCCCTTACCGAATAATCCTTCGTTTTCTGCCATTGCGCCGATTGCTGCTGTACCGATATCTTTTTCAGCGATTGCAGATGCATACCCAGTAATTGCGATTGCGATTGCTGCACCGAGTGCTTTCATTCCTGCTGCGTCCAGAAAAAGACCTGCTGTTGCTCCATCTACCATGTTTTTATTCCTCCGTGTATTTTCTTATATATCCGAATGGGTTGAATTTTCTGCCCCCGCCTTGATAGAATTTTCCAAAGAATTCTACGTACTGCAACCTGAGTGCGTGCAGTCCGGGAGCGATAATACTCAGAATGGTGTTAAGGCCATGTCCGAGTATAAATACGATAATTGCAGCTATTGCCGTGAAACCGATCTTAGAGTGATCAGTCCATATCATTCCGAAGACGATGTCATTGACTGTACCTGCGATATAAATCGAAGATAGACCGACTGCGATAATACGGGCATACGAGAGAGCGTTACCCATAAGAGACGGCAATTCGACCACACCAGCGATACCCTCACCCATAGCGAGCATCGCAACTCCAAGAACAAGAACAATAGCACCGACATACATCAATGCTGATCCGCCAAAATAACCAACAGCTGCAAGAAGTACACCAAGCTCAATAATCATCCAACTGCCTTTTTCGAGAATAGCGTGTTTCATCCCGTGGTGCCTTGCAATGTTTGAAAAACCGAAAAGGAACCCGAGATTTAAATGGATCAGTCCGACGAAAACGCTTAGTCCAATCATAGTCATTACCATGTGAGACCTGTGAATCGGGAAAGTAAATTCTTCTCCTCCAATACTCTCGAAGAGGGTAATAGTTTCCCAACCTGGAATCAAGCCTGCCGTTATTCCATGCGCTGTATGCGCGCTCGCAAGCGAGAATCCAAGGAACTCACCATAAATAATTCCAAAAATAATTGACCAAATCTGACAATAGATAAGAATATTCATTAGATCACTAACTGCATCTGACTTCATTGCCTTTTTGATAGCCAGTGCAATTGTGCCCAGTATCAGTGCATATCCGATGTCTCCGAGAATCATTCCATAGATCAGCGGGAAGGTAATGAAAATCGCTGAAGATGGATCAATTTCGAAATATTTAGGCCTGGAATACAGATCCATAACCTGCTGCAACGGTGCCACTACTTTTGAGTTATTGTACTCGACAGGGACATTCTCTTCTTCCTCATGGTGAACTTCGAGGCTGGTTATGTATGCCTTGCCGTTAGTGGCATTGTTAACCACACTGACAAGCTTGTCATAATCTTCGGTGGGGGTCCATCCATCAATTATGAATGCATTTTCAGATGTAGCTATTCTAAGAGGCAGCTCTGCTTTCTGACTCTCGATACTCAGGACTTCGTCGCTTGCAAGAATAAAATCTGCGTACCTTGTTTTCAAGGACTCGATCTCACCCTTTAAGGATTCGATCCTTCTGGTGACGTCGGCTTCTCTCTGTTCAATGGATCTTAAAAGTTCGCTTGGGACACCACCTCTTTCAGGAACTCTAAGCTCTTTGAATCCAAGACCCTGAAGTAATTCGTAAACTTTGTCAGCATCATTTTTAGCTACAAACAGTACAACTGCTTTTGATTGAGGGTCAAAGTACAGTTCGTAAGCTTGGGTGATACTCGAAATCTGACTTGCTTCCAGGTTACTTTTTAAAGTGCCTGCGAAAACCTTGAGGCTTTCATAGCCACGATAATAGTCGAAATCAAGATCAATGGACAGATAAGGCAGGATTTCCCTTTTCTGGGACTCCATATCTTTTAATTCATTTTCAAGCTGGGAAATGGATTCCGTTTTAGTTGAAATTGTTCTGTCCAGTTCATTTAATTTCGAGTCAAGTTCACGCAGAACAGCATCAGATTTCTGAACTACCGGTTTTTTGCTTTCAATCCCCAAATAATTGGCGATAGAGCGGATCTTCACAAGCTTTTTAGAGACTTCCTCTGCGTTTTTGAATGGCTTGCTGATCTTAAAACCAGACTCGTCTTCGACAAAGTCTTCGACGTGAAAAAGATTTGTATCATGCAGTGCATCGATGGTTTCTTTTAGAATGCTTTTGTGCCCGACAATAACGGCCCTTGTCATCTCTTTAGGTCTACTCATTAAGGACCGCCCTCTCAAACTCCTGTACAAGGTAATTGACGGATTTGTCGATGTTAGCTTGAGCTTTTTGGGACATGGCTAATGCGTTTTTTTCACCATCGTTTATGATCTTATCTCTTTCCTCCAGGATCTTTTTTTCACCCTCTTTAAAAGAGTCTTGTGCAGCTTTATGTGCATCGATTTCGGCCTGTTTCAGGATTTCCCTGGCTTCAGCCCGAGCTTCGGAGATACGCTTGTTTTTAGCTTCAATGGCTTCGTCAACCATTGATTTAGCGCTTTCCTCTGCTTTTTTTATTTCAGATAAGATTTCATTTTTAGCCATGTGAATCTCCGTCTCTCAAAATTTAATATATAAATTAATAATTAAAAATCCCTACTCCAATGGAGGTAGTTAACAAATCCTTTGCGAAAGAACTATATAACAGCTTCGGTTTTATCAAAGAAGAGCAGGATAATTGTAATGAAAAATCATTATAGATTCAAAATGTAAGAAATTTTTAAGAATATTTGAAGTATAAATAGCAAGATATATGGTCAAAATGAAAAAGATTAAATATACAGTAAAAAATAATTGGGCAACAACAGTATAATATAATTAAACCCAGGAAAAAAATACCAAATAGAGTAATGGAAATAAAATGAGAGGCGTAACCTGAATAATTTAAGCAAAATCTTGAGAATATATTCAAAACTCTATTAAAATCGGTTAAAAAAATTAAACATGAAATAATAAATGCAAGGGATTTTAACCTCTTTTTTTTAAATAAAAGCTTTTTAAGAGCTTTTTAAACAATAAATAAAGATTGATTTATTTGGCAAAAACTATGGAAATTTTTCTCTAGTTAAGTCCAATTTAAAGAAAAATCAAAACATTCAAAACATTCAAAACATTCAAAACTAATTTTCTAAAGCAGACTTCTGTCCAATTTTGAAGAGATATAGAATCGGTATATAGACAACAGTATTTAAAATTTAAATATAAGAGTAGATCATTCTCAAAAGAAAACAGGAGCATTTAAATAAAAAACCATGAAATCTTTCGTTTTCTTCACTGACAATTAAAAATACAAAATAAAAAATAACATAAAAATGTTATTTAACCCTGTAAGGTATCTTTGCACCCTGGGGTATCGTATGAATATATTCCTTCCGGAAATCGGGGTTGCGCATCATGCAATATGCGGCATTATCTTTTTTATAAGCGTTATGTTTACCCATACGCTTCCAGATAGCTTCCAGGGATTCTTCACAGATATTTCCGAAGGATAGAGGAGTGTAGGCACACGGCATTACTTCCCCGTCCGAAGCAACATGCATCCATCGTCTTCCCGCAAAACATCCAAAAAGACTTGGGCCCAGAAAATACGGAAATGCGGTGACTCTGGGACCTTCAGGTTTAGAGTTCATCTTTTTCTGGAATTTCTCAAGCCTTGAGACATCCTGTTCTCCTATTACCTCATCCTCGTGCTCAAGCCAGCGTCCGACTGCAATAATTTCATAGATGGAAAGCTCATGCATTCCAAGGTTAAATGCAAGGTTGTAAAATTCTTCGAGGTCATCGATATTGTGAGGGGAAACAACCACAAACATATCAGTAAGGATTCCGGCAGCTATTGAATTTTTGATTCCAGAGATTGAATCTCTGTATGCACCTTCTCGGCCCCGAATACGGTCGTGTTCGGCTTCAAATGGGCTGTCCAGACTAATTCTTGAGGCATATAACCCTGCGGCTTTAAGCTCCTTTGCCTTTTCTTCGGAAAGCTTGAAACCTGAGGTGAGACAGGTAGCAATTGCCCTGGATTTATCTACTCTGGCTATCATCTCTACAAGATCGTCTCGAAGCATAGTCTCCCCGCCGTCGAAAGAAATAAGGTAAGACCCAAGATCCAGGCTCTGGTCTACAGCCCCGGAAATTTCATCCAGGGTAAGTTCCTTTTCCGGCTTGATACCAGCTGCTCCACAGTGAATACAGCGGTTAGGACAACGAGCCGTAATTCCTATTGAGAACTGATCAGGAACCCTTTTTTTCCGGATAGCTGCAATCTCAGCACCTATCACCCGGCTGAAAACAGGCCCCGGAATAGGTGGGATCCATGTAGAGAAGATAATCTCGTTTTCATCCACTGAAATGGGTTTCTCTTCCGCAAAAATGTTATTTATGCGCTTGAGGAAAGGTTTTGCAAGCTGGGAAAGAGGACCTTCGACATCAAGCACAATTTTTTCGTTTTCTGTACTGGCATTTACCTTAAGTACTGGACTATCATATACTCGCATGGATACACCTGGTAAAATTGTTGGCAGAAGTTAAAAGACTTGTCAGAAAGTAGAAGACTTATTAGGTTAGATAAATTAACAAATATTATTTTTCCATTTTATATATCGGAAATTTGGCAGTGTCACAGTTCATTTTTCAGGAAAAGTTGAGCAATTAAATAATCTCAAGCATATCGACAGTTATATAATCAGTGATCTGAAAGAGTTTGTCCCTTGCCGGACATTCATTAAATGTCAACAGAGTCTCTTTTGCGGCATTAACACGCAGCTTTACAGCATCTGTAGATTTTTCTATTGCTTTTTCCTTTGACATATTCTTCATGTACACATGCGGCAGAGTTTCGGATGTGAATTTTGATTCCTTGCCTTCAACTACTTCAAGAAACTCAAGAATATCGTCAACAATCTGATATGCAGTTCCCAGGCAATTTCCAAAGAAATTAAAACGCTCTGCCAGGGCTTCATCAGCCCCTCCAGTGTATGCCCCTATGGAAGCGCTTATGGCAAATAAAGAAGCCGTTTTCTTATAAATGCATTCGAAGTAATTGCGTTCTCCGAAATTGTTCTTGTCAAGTCTCAAATCAAGGACTTCTCCTTCAGCCATATCCATCCCGGCTTTTCCAAAATCTCTGACCACTTTTTCTCCATAAGGAGAAATAAACTCAAAGCATTTTGCAATCAGGTAATCGCCACAAAGAAGAGCCCTGGAAGGGCCAAATTTTTCAGGGGCTGAAGGCAAGTTTCTTCTAACAAGCCCCTGATCCAGCAGGTCATCATGGATGAGGGAAGCCGAGTGCATTATTTCAATAGCAAGAGCTGCATTGAGACTCTGATGATACGAACCTGAACAGATCTCACTGGAGAGAAGGAGGATAATTGGCCTGACTCGTTTTCCTCCGGTATTACAGACATGTTCTACCATTTTTTTTAGGCTGGACTCGTTCATTTGAGCAATGAAGTTACTTATTCCTGATTCAACATATCTGTACTCTTCCCACTCTTCAATATTCATCAATATTACTCCGTGTACTTGGGCGGGCATTCGGTAACGATCTTATTTACCTCAAACTTAAGTTCCGAAACATAGTTTCGTAAATACTTAATGTTTCCTTCGGCAAAGTTAGAAGGAAAGCTTATATTCTAGATGAATCTCCAAGTTCTCATTGTTTTCGTCTTTTAGTTCAAACACTGTTATTTTGGGGCCATCTTAAGATTTCCATGTCGAATAATTATTTAGAATTTACCAAAGTTTTCTGGAATTTTATAATTATATTGGAATTTTACCTTTTACCCGATATGAGCTTGAGATCAGATAGAATTTAAGCTACGAAATGACTATCCGAGGACTCAATATCGTATAGATGTATAAAGAACACGCCAGAACGCACATGCCAGGACAGACCAGCAGTAAGAAAAAGTGCGAACAGTATTCTCTTTTGTATTCGTTAAGACTCCGTATAACACGATCATTACATTAACTTTTTGTTAAGCTCGAATATTTATCAGTTACACAAAAGGATATGCGAATTGAGAAACAGCCTAACTAAAAACTGGAATGAAGAACTTAAAAGTAAAAAACAAAACAAGAACGTAATAGATCAAGAAATAAGAAGATAAGATTAAGAAGATAAGATTAAGAAGATAAGAGAACAAAGAACTTATATTCACTATTACAGTATGTAAAAATAATACTTGTTATTCAATCATCAGAATAAAAATTACTGTTACAATTTAAAAGTTATATCGATCTGAATTTCAAATATTAATATTTGAAAAGATCGATACAGGAAAAAGGTGTGTCTATTAAAAGATTAATGAAAAAGTTAAGAAATTTAATCAAAGTTGCGCTGGTTCCTAATGTGTATCAATCTGCAGATAAATACCACAACGGTAGAATTACAAAGAGAGGATCAAAGGGAGCAAGATGGATTCTGACGCAGATTTCTCAAGCAGCAGCAAGAAAGAATAATAGTAAGTTAAAAGAGTTTTTTAACAGGAAAAAGAAATCAATTGGACATGCCAAGGCAATAATTGCCCTGGCAAGGAAAATTGCAACGATAATATGGCATCTTATTGTAAACGATGAGATGTACGAAGATGAAACTGGATATAAAAAAGGAGAAATTCAAAAGAGGAAGATTGTTGAGACCGAGATATTCTCGGTTGATGAACGAATAAAAATAATTAGTGAAATATTTGCGATAATGGAAAAAGAAGGTGAAGAGAGCACGTGAGGAAGATATCCTCATGTACTTTCATGCTAAATAAAGAATCTATTTTGGAATCGAAACACTAAATATGATTATGAATTAAACAGAAACGTATTTCCATTTACTGTAGGTAACGTCTTCAGCTTCAGAGGGTTTATATCCAGGCGGGGAAACTATCCGGTGGTGGCCAATTACCTGGTAATACCCGGATTGCTTGACTATGAAAAAACCCTTAGCTTCTACTTTCTTAACGTTTTTTCCTTGCTTAAATGCCGAAATCTTAAAAGCTTCTTTACTACTTTGAGTCTTCTTATAATAGAGTTCTGAGGTTGCCTGAACTAGGGGACATGAGACAGAAGGAATCGTAAATGTTGATGTGCTAAAATTAATTCTTTTACCAGTAACGCTTAGTTTAGATTGTCCAGTCATTATTATAGGGGACGCTATGCTTACCTCTCCAGTATTTTTTAGGGCAGAGTTACTGGTTTCCTGTTGGAGAGTAACGCTGATTGTACTTTGACCATCGTCCCCATTAACTTTCTCGGCGGCGCTTGCTGCAACTAAACCCGTTAAGGTGATTAGTATCATCAACAAGGAAATTATTACTCCAGTGGTTTTCAATTTCATCTTTAATTACCTCTTAATTTGGATTTAAGAAGCAAGAAACGGATAACTCTAATATAATATTGAAGTTATGTGTTTCTTACCATCGGGTACGTAGGATCAGTACTGCTTTCAAATTATACTGAATCCTCAAAATATTTGGCGAGAATACATATCTAATGAGGAGTTAGGCTCAATTTAAACTAACTGGTTAAGACTTATGTTTCTGCAACTAAGAATTCATCCACTAACTATCATGTGAACTAACATTTCCTAATAAATAGATATGCTGCCAAATATTCCCATTTTCATCTAATATTCTTCATTAGTTATAAATTTTATGAAATGTTTTCAAGAATTAAAGTGAAATAGGCTAATAAATAATGAAATACAGCTTTTTATTATATTTAAAGGAAAATGTTCATACTTAATTTCATATTTAGAAACTAATTAGTCCGTTTATAAGATTGAATAATATAAAAGAAAAATTTAATTGAACTATAATTACAAATAAATATAGTTTGTCAAAAAATCAAAGTTGCACTAGCGCACCCCGCTGCAAGCAACGGGATATGTTCGAGCTACCGCTCGAAACTCCGTAAAAGGAAATAATAACCTAAACGGTTTAGTTTGATCAGAAGGTAACAACCGAAAAACGGAATTGATAAATTATATAGTCATCAACGGTTACTGGGGAAGCTTTCATCCTTGCGGCAAACTAGCGAGGTATTCGACTGAAATAAAGCTATTATTGCATTCAGTTCTCAATTTTTAAGATTAATTTTAGTTATTAGTTTAAAATTGGGATTTTTAGAGTGTATTTTTGTTTGAATAACCCTATTAGATATATATAATCTGAAATAAGCATTTATAATCTTAGTTCACACACTGATTTTGAAGGTCCCGATAGTCTTATCTTTACAAAAGCAGAAATAACCTAATTTAAAGCAAATTCAAGGCTGGAATCTGGAGATGTAATAACTAAAACTTAGCGAAAAGAATATATATCACAAATACCTCTAGATGTGTTGCAGTTTGCGTTGATGGTCTAGCGGCTATGACTTGGGCCTTCCAAGCCCAAAACCCGGGTTCAAATCCCGGTCGGCGCATTTAATCAGTCCCTAATAAGAAGATCTGAACTGTTCTTTTTCCTGTTTTATATTAATTAAACATAAATGAAATAGTGAAATCAAACATTAGTGCGAGGGTTGCCCAGCCAGGTCAAAGGCGATGGGCTTAGGACCCATTTTCGTAGGAATTCGTGCGTTCGAATCGCACCCCTCGCATCTATTTACTTAACGTTTTCCGAAACTTTTCATACCTGATTTTTGCAGTATTTATAAGACAGAGTAATATCACTCTTTATAAGACAGAGTAATATCACTCTTTGTAAGACAGAGTAATATCACTCTTTATAAGACAGAATAATATCATTCTTGAGAAGAATTTTCAACTGCAGGAGAGCTACTTTCAAAATATGTAACTAAGTATTTATTTATACGATTAATATAATTGTTTAATTTGGGGGTAAATCCATAAAGATGGGGAAGGTGAAAGGTATGAGAGCAAGTACCAGCAGTATGCAGAATATATTATCGAATTTACAGTTTCCGATTAGAAAAGAACAAGTTTTAGAGCATGCCAGGAAACAAAATGTTTCTAAAAATATAATTGAGCAGATAGAAATGATTCCTGACGAAGAATACAAGTCCGCTGATTCTCTCATGCAAGCGATAGACGCAGCCAGCCAAAAGGTTGGTGGAGGAGGTGGGGGAAAAAGCCAATCATTCGGTGGAACCGGAGTTGGTAAAACTGGAGAAGGCGGACCCTCATCTGGAGGAAGCAGCCAAGGATTCGGAGGGAGAGGAGGAGAGTAAACCAATTCTTTCAGAAATGTCATTTCCAATATTCTTTAAGTTTTTTACGTTGGTTTTGGATTACATTAATTTTGATATTTACGTTAGTTTTGGACATTTACATTGATTTGGATATTTACGTTAGTTTTGGATATAAAATAGATCGGATTTACTCCCGATCGATTATAATGACTGAGTGTATAAAGTTAGAGAAATCCGAAAGGACCCTGACAGAAAACAAACATGATATTCCTTCATTTGTATTCGGTTAAGGATTTTGAGCTGCTGATCTCGATTTCGACGGAAAAACTCAAACCCAAATGTTTAGTGTTTAAATTGAAATCGATATCAGATTCCAGTTTTGCATTTGATGAATAATTTAACAAATTTTATGAAAATCAATGCAATTGATAACGATTTTTCTTAACCGATGACCAATGGATATTCCTTGAATAACATGCACAACTATATGAAAATGCATGCTGATGGCAGCATTTTCATGCTAAAATAACGGAAAATAGATATTTGGACTGTAGACCTTTGGTCTGAAGATCCCTGGCCTTTTTAATTTTAACTATTTAAGTGATACTTGATTTAGATTTATTTCGGATTCTTTTTGTTGAAATTTTCACAAGTTTTAGTTAGATATGCATTTTTTGTCCTGCAACATATCTCTCCGAACCCACGTATTCGACAAGTTTTCCGTTGTCCAGTACGGATATCGAACCGTGCCCACAGCAGATAAGGCATTTTTTGTTTTTCCTGGCGAGCTGTTCATTAATCTTGGAAATGAGGGAAAGAAGGGCCTGTCGTTCTTCTTGCGCAAGTTTGCTGTCAACATTCACTGACGTCATAAGATAATCAGCCAGAACATTATATGCTGTTCTATCAGGGCCCAGGCTTTTGAAATTGATCACTGCGTCCTCAGGAAAGAGCAATCCCTCCTCAGGACAAAGATAGAAGACCTCTCCATGCATGTGCCCTCCCATCCCTTCAAGGGCTTCAAATTCCATATCACCGATTCGGAATCGTGAAATAACAGGGAATTCACCCCGTTTTTCTATTTTTTCGTCTGAGAGAGGAATCTCAGGAAAGAGAACTGTGTTTGAAGGCGGAGTAAACCTGGAAAAAAGGTTAATTATCTTCGTATAGACCTCTTCCAGAATGCAATCCTGATGGCTTGACCCATAGGCTCTGCTGGTTTCTCGCGTGATCAAAAAAGTTTCACGGTTGAGATAGGAAGGTGAGGAAAAAAAACCGGCAGCTCCACAATGGTCGGCATCGGCATGAGTAATGTAAATCCTTTTAAGCCGGCTTAAATCTCCAAGCCCGTAATACTGGAGCATATTCACGATGTCCTGGTAATAAATTCCATACCCTGTATCAATCATGACCCTTTCGTAGGAGGTATCAAAAAGATAGATATTTCCCCCGCATGGAGGTTGAAAACAGAAAAGTTCGATATCATCCTTTATTCTGACCCTCTGTACATCGGCATAAAAATTGTTTCCTGAAGTCCGGTTAAGGCAATCCCCGACTTTCAAGATGTTCTCAAAAACCTCAATCGGATCTTTCTGAAGGTTTGAGAGTTCCTGAGTAATATGATTAATGTCATGCAGGAACCTCATCAAAAAATCGTCTTCAGTAGTCCCTATAAACGACCTGAGCTTCTGGGCAAGCCTGAGATAAAATACCGTATCATCAAGTTTCTCCCCGGTAGTATCATACTCTAAAATGTCTAGCCTGTATCTGGACTTAAGCTGATTCAGGAGGGCATCTGTCGTATTAGGGTTCTCAATGTGAAGACCTACGACAAGCCTTTCAGGATGCTTCCCCCGATCATCAAAATCAAGAAAAGTAATGTTTGATTTCGATGAGGTAATATAGTTAAGGAGGTCAAATAAAGCACCAGGGCAGTTCGGGAGATAGACATGAAACTTTACGAAAGCTACAGGCTGAAAGGAAGTCTGGAGATAGCCTATTTTCTCCAGTTCTTCACGAATCTTTTCATAAGCCTGCGGAACAGCAGTCACTTCAAAAAAAACTGTATGTGTATCTATCCTGCGGTCATACTGAATCCTGTTAATGTTTCCCTTGTACCGTGTAATAATTTCGGCTGCCCTGTGCAATGCCCCGGGTATGTCAGGCATGCAGGCAATAAAATAGAATTGTTCCATTGGGCATCCCCTGATTAAACAACCATATTTTTTTGAGAATATAATAAATCCTGCTTTACCTTAAGCTTTCCTGCCATTACCGAGAAAAAGAGATGGAAGAGATAGAAGTGAGAATTCCAGCGCATGAGAAAGAGATTAAAGTTCCAGTACAAGGGCAGAAAGTCCAAGGGCTTCAAAAGCTTCAGTAATCTCTGAAAGAGGATTTTTAATTCTATAAAATAGATGAGAACTGCATGTACAATCCGTGCACCCGAAGCCATACACCGAATCTCCTCCTATTCTACTGGCAAGTGCACACTCAAACCGCTCAGAAGTAAAAGCATAAACTGCTGAAACCAGCCTGAAAGCAGGACTAAGGTGAAGATGGTCCACATGCCATTTGGGATTTCGGTCCCGTTTCCGGGAAAGATTGATATGCCTCTGTACTCTTTTAAGCCCTCCTGACCCCAGAGCCGATCCCACATAGATATGAAACCCTGGACTGAAAGAGAACTCCCCTTTTTTACCGATCTCAAGCTTGCAGGCACTATTTTCAAATATCAAACAGTAGACACCTTTTCCGGGAAAAAGATCTTTTTCGGAATAATCATTATTTTTAGAATAATCATTGTTTTTAGAATAATTATTTTTTTCAGAGTAAACACTTTTCTCGAGATACCCATTTTTTTCGGAAAAATCCATTTAAAGACCTCAATATTAAATTCAAAACCTCAATATAAATTCAAAACCTCAATATAAATTCAAAACCTCAATATAAATTCAAAACCTCAGTATAAATTCAAGACCTCAATTTGCTTCCTGAAAGCTGAAAATACTTTTCAAGCAGAGGCCAAACCATTCTCTCCAGTTTTTCTTTCTCCTTAAGTGCTTCAATCCAGGAAACAGGTATAGCATCAATTCCCAGCCTGGCCCCAAGAATGCCTCCTGCTACGCTTGCAACCGAATCAGAGTCTCCGGTTATATTCACTGCGGTCTGTATTGCTTTCTTATAATCATTCGGATAACGTAATATGCAGAAGTATGCCAAAGCAAAAGTCTCATCCGCATACCAGCCCTGTCCGAGTTTCTTCAAACCTTCTTCATCTCCGACGTCACTATAAGCCACTTTATAGGAACTTTCCATTACCTGAGTGAACTCCTGAGAGATTCCCTTAGTGACCTCAAGAAGCGGTTCAAACATTTCTCCGGGTTCCACCCCGTCAAGGGCCAGTTTCACTGAGTATGCCCCAGCAATCGATGCAGCTTCTGCAACAGGATGAGAGTGAGTAATTCGGCCTGAAACCTGAGCAACTTTAACCAATTTTATAGGGTCGTTTTGGTAAACAAAACCGAGAATCCCAACTCGCATAAGGCTTCCGCAGGTTTTGGAGCTTATTCCGGATTTGTTCCAGGGAATTCCATCCTTTAGACTAAGGGCTGCGCCTCTTGTAGTCGCTCCTGCACCCAGGTCAGGTTCGTCCAGCCAGAGTACAAGTTCCTCTGCTATCTTGCTCATAAGCTAGGGAAGTTCGAGTTCAGCCCCTCGAAGCAGAGCCCTGGCAAGTACAAGCATTAGCTGAGTATCATCGGTCCAGGGAGAATCGGGAGGAAGTTCAAGAATCCCTTTTTCCCCATATTTCTGTTTTATTTGCTCAAGTGTCAGATGTTCTACCGGGCGGCCGAGGGCATCTGCGCAGGCAGTACCGTAAAGGTAGCCGCGAAGCTTTTCGAGGTCTTTAATGTCTTGTATATTTCCTGTACTCATGAGTCATCCTCATTACTTTAAAATATAATCAACAAGACAAGTAGTTGTCTAATGGCTGTCTCAAACTCGGATCATTTCTACAATTGTATAAAGGTAAAATTTACTTTAAAATCAGATATTCAATTTTTTGGAAATTCAGATTACATCTTGATATTAAAGGATAGAATGTTATTCCAATTGGAGAATCAAAATATAATTTTGAGAAATACTATAAATAAAATTGTTAGTTTTCTCCAATTAGATATAGATGACGTAAATTTATTTTAGGTTTATGGAAATAATGCTCCTTAATTTTAGAATATTATCATGCAGACCATCTCAAAAATGATTTTAATGATACGACTGCACAAAGTATTATTCTATAAGGTCAATCATATCTGAATTTCAGAAAGATTTGACATCTAAATCCTATAGTTCTTGCCACATGTAAGAGGCATGAAAAACTTCCGTTTAATAATGAAGTTTTTCATAGAGCCAGCCTAAAAACGACACAATTCCATAATCTAGTGATTTCTCTTATTGTTCTTTCCTCAAACCTACAATTTTCTCTGCTAACTACCTCAAAAAGCTGCAATAATCTTGAAAAACAAATTCTTTGGCATTTTTGCCAAAGAATTTGTTTATTCATTAGATATTTTTTTTGAATATTTTATCTAAAATCAATACGCTCCGCTACTTTCTAAAGTGTAACTTTTATCAAAATAGCTTA
>NZ_LMVP01000444.1 GCF_002287235.1 Methanosarcina spelaei | reverse complement strand
TGAAGTTATTGCAACTTACATTGAGAGTCTTGAATCTCAAATAAAACAGCTTAGTGAAAAATTGCAAGTTTTAGAATCTCGCTTAAATCAAAATAGCAGAAACAGCAGTAAACCTCCTTCTACTGATTTTTTTGTCAAAGGAAAACCTAATCCCAAGAGTCTCCGTAAAAAGAGCGAAAAGAACCCTGGAGGTCAAGAAGGTCATCCAGGAACAACTCTTAAAATGGTTGATAATCCTGATTAGGTAATAGAGCGTATCCTCTTCAAATTGAGTGGAAAGCTCTCAATTTCTGCTTATTGAGCTTTTTTCTCTGATTAGTTGAGC
>NZ_LMVP01000443.1 GCF_002287235.1 Methanosarcina spelaei | reverse complement strand
TAAGCTATTTTGATAAAAGTTTCACTTTAGAAAGTAGCGGAGCGTATTGATTTTAGATAAAATATTCAAAAAAAATATCTAATGAATAAACAAATTCTTTGGCAAAAATGCCAAAGAATTTGTTTTTCAAGATTATTGCAGCTTTTTGAGGTAGTTAGCAGAGAAAATTGTAGGTTTGAGGAAAGAACAATAAGAGAAATCACTAGATTATGGAATTGTGTCAAAATAATTGATTTTGAATAAAAATGCCAGTAACCAGTATATTAAGTTTATTGAGGAAAGTTTTGAAGTTTCACAGTATTTTAGAGAACCTATAATGGAACTGTA
>NZ_LMVP01000442.1 GCF_002287235.1 Methanosarcina spelaei | reverse complement strand
GGAATGAGATCCTTAAATTTAGGGGCTGCAAGAGCAGGGGAAATTCCAGGAGCAGCGGCAGGGGCACCAATGCCTACAGGGACGCCAAACATGTTAGCAAGCCGTGCAAAGTGCTGGGCAAGTATTGCATTCTCCTGACCAAGAAGAGCAGCAAGCATAGGGTCAAAGCCGCCTCCGAGGCCACTAAGATCAAGCTCAATGTCACCTTCAATGGTCACACCTTCAAGGGACAATATTTCCATGTCCTTAAACATGTCTGTCATTTCTGATAGCTTAACTTTCTTTGCCATGTAAACCTCACCTTTTCCGTAAGTTATCCGTTTTGAGGAGTG
>NZ_LMVP01000441.1 GCF_002287235.1 Methanosarcina spelaei | reverse complement strand
TAGTTACTAATGTTCCATATTCAGTATTCGGAACTTGGGTTGTTCGGAACTACTGAATTTACCATATGCCTTATACCTGATCTTAAAGACTCAAAAAGTTATTTTATAAACAGATTCCTTATTTATCCTTCTAAATCTTTTCTAATTTTAAATTTTAACTCTATTAGGCCTGTATTTTATGTTTATTTTATCGATATATTTGTTTTAATCTGCATGTACTGACAATTTCTCCTAAAATCCAAAAAACAAGTTTTCACAAGTTAACTGTACTGAGTAAATTCTACTAAGGAACTGTCTCAAAATAAATTATGCAGCTTCCTCTTTTTTAGGCTTGACTGT
>NZ_LMVP01000440.1 GCF_002287235.1 Methanosarcina spelaei | reverse complement strand
AGGCGATCTGCATAATAGGCACGTAAACTGCAACAAGCTGCAGAAGTACAGTGCTCAATACTGCATAAATAAGGGACTTGTTGGTAAAGATTCCCAGAGAGAAGGCTGAATACCTCTCAGAACGCCAGTTGAAGGCGTTGAACATCAGGGAAATAACCACCAGGGTAAAGATCAGAGTCTGGATCTTTGGAAGGGGTACCCCGTTACTGAGAGAGTCATGAAGAACCCAGATAGATTGAATTGCAATCAAACTCCCTAATCCAAGACTTGCTATAAGCATTCTCTTGGAGACCAGCCCTTCTTTTGCCTTAGTTGGCTTTTGCTTCATAAGCCCTCTGTCAGGAG
>NZ_LMVP01000439.1 GCF_002287235.1 Methanosarcina spelaei | reverse complement strand
CTTTAGGACAGCAGAATGTGGATATATACCTCATCAAGGAACACAGCCCGAGTTCTCCGGAAAATGAGATTTCATCTGGTATGAGTAAGAGCACTATTAACCTCGAAGATGTCTTAAATAATGATACGGAAGCTTATGTCAAGATACCTGCGACCCTGAACAAAGAAGGAGACCTTACTCCCCTTACACTGGATCCTCTTCAGGCAGGTTACTACTGGATCCTTATAACACATGCAGAAAATGAAACGGTAAAAACCGAATCAGAAAAAGAGATTTATTTGGCAAAATATTTTGAAGTTCTCGAATATCAAATGGAAGCCAGAGCTCCGGATGCCCTTCAAGAAGG
>NZ_LMVP01000438.1 GCF_002287235.1 Methanosarcina spelaei | reverse complement strand
GGAATGAGATCCTTAAATTTAGGGGCTGCAAGAGCAGGGGAAATTCCAGGAGCAGTGGCAGGAGCACCAGCTGCGGGGGCACCAAAGCCTACAGGGACACCGAATATACCAGCAAGTCTTGCGAAGTGCTGTGCAAGTACTGCATTCTCCTGACCGAGGATAGCAGCAAGCATCGGGTCAAAGCCGCCTCCAAGTCCATCGAGTTCAATCTCAATGTCCCCTTCTATAGTTACACCTTCAAGGGAGAGTATGTCAACATCCTTGAACATGTCTGTCATTTCTGATAACTTAGCTTTCTTTGCCATGTAAACCTCACCTTTTCCGTAAGTTTTCCGTTTTGAGGAGTG
>NZ_LMVP01000437.1 GCF_002287235.1 Methanosarcina spelaei | reverse complement strand
TTGGTGTTGCATTCTTCCTTTAATATTTTCAGAACTATTTTCCGGGTCATCTCATTTTGAAGGACTGAAATAACCAGTTTTTCTTCCTCACTGTATGTAGAATTATTCTGGAAATACCGGATCTTTCCGCAATCATTGTGGGCTTCAATCATATTTTCTGTTTCGAGAATATTGAGATGATAACGAAGAGATCCCCTACTCAGGCTCATATCACTTGCAATCTCGCTGATACACGTCCCTGGACAGGTTTTGATGAAAGCATATATGTACTTTCTCTTTAGAGTTCCAACAGTACTTGGATGGTCAGCAGCTCGAAATCCGAGTATTATGAAAATGAACTTTGTAAAGTA
>NZ_LMVP01000436.1 GCF_002287235.1 Methanosarcina spelaei | reverse complement strand
CAGTATATGTTCCTGCTTTTGAATACTTATGAATGGGATTCTGCTGGGTTGAAGTAGTTCCGTCTCCGAAACTCCATTTCCATTTAGTTGGTGTCCCTGTGCTTGTATCAGTAAAGGTAACCGTTAATGGTAATTTTCCTGATGTAACACTGCTGGTGAAGTTTGCAACCAGTTTTTCTGTCACTTGTATATAGCCAGTTTTTGTTACCGTGTTACTACCTGCAGCGTTCTTTACTGTTAAGTTTACAGTATATGTTCCTGCTTTTGAATACTTATGAGTAGGATTCTGCTGGGTTGAAGTAGTTCCGTCTCCAAAGTTCCATTTCCATTCTGTCGCATTTTTCGAAATATCGATAA
>NZ_LMVP01000435.1 GCF_002287235.1 Methanosarcina spelaei | reverse complement strand
CTAAGTAAAAAGGTTACTCAAGTGAAAATTATTAATTATGTTCTGAGTAAGCCAGGGTGTACACCATCTGAAATATCAAGAAACCTGAAAATTAGCCTGGGGTCTATAAGATATCAGATCACAACACTCAAAGCTGAAGGGGTATTGACCTTAACAAAGGAAGGAAAATTTACAAGAGTGTTTCAAAATTCCAATGCTTTCACAAAAAACGATAAAATAATAATATCACATCTTAAAGGTAGTACAAGAAAACAGATACTACTTAATATTCTGGAAAATCCTGAGATTACAAATCAGGAAATTTCAGAAAAGTTGAACTTAGACAAAAGCACTACTCACTGGCATATAAAAAAATTAAG
>NZ_LMVP01000434.1 GCF_002287235.1 Methanosarcina spelaei | reverse complement strand
TAAGCTATTTTGATAAAAGTTTAACTTTAGAAAGTAGCGGAGCGTATTGATTTTAGATAAAATAATCAAAAAAAATATCTAATGAATAAACTGATTCTTTGGCAAAAATGCCAAAGAATTTGTTTTTCAAGATTATTGCAGCTTTTTGAGGTAGTCAGCAGAGAAAATTGTAGGTTTGAGGAAAGAACAATAAGAGAAATCACTAGATTATGGAATTGTGTCCCGTTATCCGAAGGAATATATTAATTATTTAGTTTCGTATAACAATCTTACTTCTAATAATACAGTTGCTGATATAGGTTCAGGTACAGGTATTTTGACAGAACAACTGCTTGAGAAAGGTTTAAAGGTAATTGCAGTTGAGCCAAATGATGATATGAGAAGTATTGCAGAAAAGAGACTAAAGAATCATCCAAAATTTGTTTCAATTAAAGGTATTGCTGAAAATACAGGTTTACGAAGTAAGAGTGTTGATTTAATAACAGTTGCACAAGCTTTTCACTGGTTTGATAAAGTAAAATTCAAAAATGAATGCATACGAATATTAAAACCAAATTTAAATGTAGCACTTGTTTGGAATAGTAGGGATTCATCGAGCCAGATGATTTTAGAGAATGCAGAAATATGTAAAAATCTTTGTCCTTCATTTAATGATTTTAGCGGAGGAATCGAGGAGACTCCAGAGGAATTTGAACAATTCTTTCGTGATGGAAAATATGAATATCATACGTTTCAAAATGACCTGGAGTATAATTTAGATGATTTTCTAGGGCGAAATTTATCAGCCTCTTATGCCCCAAAAAGTACGGATTCTAATTATAAGGAATTTGTTAAAGCACTAACTGAACTCTTCATGAAGTACAGCAAAGATAATAAAATAATATTGCCCAATATAACCCGTAGCTACATAGGAAAAGTTTAATTTTAATACTTCGCTAAAAATCTCTCCTCCATATTTTTCCTGGATCCGTTTATCTTAAACATTCCACTATTAGCGGTCGTGTGTTAAGGTCTGTATATTTGTTTCGTGTTTGTCAATAGGTCTTACAGTAAAACCTGTCCACAAAGGACACTGTTTCTAATTTTCATAACAAAGAATTATAAACTAAAAATAACTTAATATGGGAAAATAAAAAAGGACTTGTTTTTATGGATAATTTCTCTCTTACATTGGAAGCTTCTCCTGAGAGCCTGCGATTGTTATCTAAACTCATCAAGCTTATGATCGACGCAAAAAAGTACGACGATCAGGCAGGATCATCACCTGAGAGCAAGAGACTTAAAGAAATTGAAGAACTTCTGGATAAACCGATCCAGAGAGAACATTAAATTTTATAGGTGTATATATTGATTTTTGCCTGTATGTCAGTTTAAGGCTTCCTTGACGATTTGAGATTGGTTTTAGCGACCTCAGAGTTTAGAGAGCGTGCAGGCTTGAAAGAGAGTCCGGCTTTTCAGGTTTTAAAGCTTTTTCTTTCTCTTGTTTGTCAGGCTTTTCTTAAGCTGGTTTGGTTGAGTTAGACTTATGCTGTCCTTTTTTGGTTTGTATTTCCTTGGTTTTTCTTTTCTCGGCTTTTACTTCCTTGACTTGAACTTTCTTAGTTTTTACTCCCTTGACTTGAATCTTCTTGGTTTCTACTTCCCTAACTTGAATTTTCTTGGCGTGTCTTTTCTTTTTCTTTCGAAAAATGAGACGGAACCAGTATAAGTCCATCAGAGAGAAGTCCATCAAAGAGGTCTCTTTGTATATATTATATCTCCAAAAAAGAGTAGGATATTATATATCCAGAAAAGAGTAGGGGTCGTACCCTAGGAGAAACATTATAAGTAATGTTGCTTTCCATGTGGACAATATTGAGCACAGTAAGGAGATGTTGCTCAAGTTAAAAATCCTTACCAGGAACAGATTTTCTGCCATCTCTGCTAATTGTTCATTCTCCCAATCCCAATATTCTGACACTTTATATACCCCTGTTATTATAATATTGGGATAAATTTATATTAAATTATCTGTACAAAACCGCGAAGACTCAGCATTTTTTTGAGATTTCATGTTGGTTTTAGGCCTGCTTGCCTGGTAAAATCCCTCGAAAATTTGATCAAGTATATGGTGATTCCAGAGTTTAGGGAGCTTGCAGGCTTGAAAAAGAAATCCGGCTTTTCAGGTTTTACAGATTTTTTCTGCAGCGTTCCAAAAGTCTAATTTAGGAAATCCACGTATTTCAACACGGTTTTATATGGAAGCTATTAATTTTAAGAAAATAATGGTTGCAACCGATGGTTCGGCCTGCTCCGGACTGGTTGCTGAAAAAGGGATTGAACTTGCCCGGTTGAGTGGAGGAAAGATTTATGCAGTCTATGTGGTGTCAACGGATTACCTGGTTCCTATAAACGGGGATTCCTTTCCTATGAGTTTGGACCCTTACTGGGAATCAATACATGAAGCATGGGAAAAACAGGGACATGAAGCTGTAAACTCTGTAAAAAGCCTGGGAGAAAAGAAAGGAATCAATGTGGAGCCCGTCCTTCTTGAAGGCAACCCCTCGGAAGAACTGATCCGGTATGCCGAAGAGGAAAAAATGGATATTATAGTTATGGGCACTCTTGGAAAAACAGGACTGGACAAGCTGCTTCTTGGCAGCGTTGCAGAAAAGATGGTCCGTCACTCAAAGGTTCCGGTTATGGTTGTAAGGGATAACTGTAAATTATGAAACCGAATCATTAAAAAGAAGAAAGCTAAAAAATGATTAAATGGAAAACTAAAAGGGTTAGAGCTGCACGTAATGTGCAACCTCACCCAGGTCTTCCTCTATTCTAAGAAGCTGGTTGTATTTAGCAGTCCTTTCTCCACGGGCCGGAGCTCCGGTCTTGATCATTTCAGCTCCGATAGCTACTGAGATGTCTGCAATTGTTGTGTCTTCGGTTTCGGCAGAGCGGTGGCTTACTATTACGGTATAGCCGTTTCTGGAAGCCATATTTGCAGCATCAAAAGCTTCGGAAAGGGATCCGATCTGGTTGACCTTTAAGAGAAGTGCATTTGCTGCTCCCATGTCAACGCCTTTAGAAAGCCTCTCAATGTTTGTAACAAAAAGGTCGTCACCGACAATAATCGTGTCCCAGAGCTCATTGGTCAGGGCTTCGAAGTCCTCAAAGGCTTCCTCATAGAAGGGATCTTCAATGGAAAGGATAGGATAGGAATTCACAAGTTCTACGTAGTAATCCATCAGTTCCGGAGCAGAGAGTTTCTTTCCGTCAATTGTGTATGTTTCATCTTCGTAAAACTCGGAGGCTGCAGCATCAAGCCCGATTGTAACCTCGGTGTCAGTGTAACCTGCTTCCTCAATAGCCTGGACAAGGGCATCAAGGGCTTCGGTTGACTCGCTCATCTTAGGGGCATATCCTCCTTCATAGCCCACATTAGTAGAAGACCGGCCGTATTTTTTTTCCAGTATTTTTCCAAGAATATGATAAATTTCGGCACCCATCTGGAGAGCTTCATAAAAGGTTTCTGCACCTTTGGGCTGAATCATGAACTCCTGAATTGCAAGATCGTTGCCTGCATGCTTGCCCCCATTAAGGACATTCATTGTGGGCACCGGAAGAGTAAACGCATTTGAACCTCCTAAATAGCGATAGAGAGGAACATTCAGGGAATCCGCAGCAGCTTTTGCAACGGCCATGGATACCCCAAGAATTGCGTTTGCCCCCAGGTTTGATTTGTTATCGGTCTCATCGAGCTCGATCATCAGCTCATCGATTTCCCGCTGGTTTCGCACATCAAGCCCCAGCAATTCCTTCTGGATAATGGTGTTCACATTCTTTACTGCAGTGAGAACTCCTTTTCCTCCGTATCTATTAGGGTCTGCATCCCGCAGTTCAAGGGCCTCGTTCGTACCAGTAGAAGCCCCTGAAGGAACACCGGCTCTGCCAAATCCTTTCGGCGTAAACACATCAACTTCAACAGTGGGATTTCCCTTCGAATCCAGGATCTCCCGAGCGTGTATCTTTTGGATCTTATATTCTCCAGAATCCTGCTGTAGACCGATATACGACATTATTTCACCCTTTTTAATCTCTGATCTATCTATAGATATATTCTGTTATTTGAAGCTTAACCCTAATTTTGAAGCTTATCCTTAATTCAAAGCTTAACCTTAATTTTGAAGCTTATCCTTAGTTCAAAACTTGACTTTAGTTTTGAAGCTTATCCTTAATTCAAAGCTTAACTTTAATTTTGAAGCTTATCCTTAATTCAAAGCTTAACTTTAATTTTGAAGCTTATCCTTAATTCAAAGCTTAACTTTAATTTTGAAGCTTATCCTTAATTCAAAGCTTAACTTTAATTTTGAAGCTTATCCTTAATTCAAAGCTTACTCTTAATTCTAAGTTTACTCTTAATTTTGAAGCTTACCATCAATTATGAAGCTTAACTTTGATTCGAGACTTAATCTTAACTTAACCGTTAGATGTCCGAATTGTATTTAATTCTTTATCCGGTTAACGGAAATAATTTTAATTAAGTTTTACGCTATTACCTCATAAGAAACCCTATTAATAAATGAAGACTATATTAAGTTCCCGAATCTCGAAACACTTTTGCCTCAAGTATCTGCATCCTTAACTATATGAGTTCAGGAGTATTACACTTCGAGCGTTTGCAAGAGATTTTCTTGTTTTGTAACCCTTAACTCAGGCTTCCAGAATTTCAGAAATGTCCATTTTCCTGCATACACTAGCTTTAAATGTTTTGGTCAGAATCACAAAACCGGTTTTTACAAAATCGGTTTTTTTCCGGGGACTTGCCAATACTAGTATTTATATCCAAACTTTCCAAAAAAGTTATTAAAAGGATGTGATAGCTGTTTTACTCCTTAACAATACTCAGTTTATTTAAAAAAACAATTTTATCTACATAAAATATATAAACCTGAAAGTATTATTCACATTCGATGACCGACGATTCTCCAGTTAATTTAACCGAAAAAGAGTATTCAATAATTGACATGCTCCAGAGCCTGGGACTCCCGAGGACAGAGGCAACCGCGATCGTATGTCTGAAAGACTGCAATGAGCTCAGATCCCTTAATATTGAACTTGTATCAGGGCTTAGACAACCTGAAGTAAGCGTAGCCATGCGCCCCCTGCGTGAAAAAGGCTGGGTAGAAGAAAGGTCTGAAAAAAAGAATAAAGGAAAAGGCAGACCCGTAAAGTACTACCAGTTAACTTTGCCCTTCCCGCAGATTGTAAAAACCCTTGAAGACGAATTTTTAAAAGATAACGAGGAAAAAATAATTGCATTGAAAAGGCTTCGAGAACTGGAGACAACATTTCAAAACTAAGTTTGAGGAAGACTGCCAGATAATTTTGTAAAACTATACTTTTAATTATCATCTTTATACCCAAATTTTTGAGACCTGAATATAATTCTTGTTTTATCAGAACATCATTTCAGATCCGAAACCTGCTCAAAAACTAAAGGAGCAAAACCCTGTTCCTCATCTGTAATTCTTCTGGCAGAAAATCCCTCGAGTTCGAAGACAAAAGCCTCAACTACCATAAAAACTTCGCTCTCTCCTCTCAAACACCCCAGTTTTACATTGTCTCCCCTGCCTGCGCCTGCATGCAGATGGATCTTAGGCTTTCCGTCCATTAAAAAAATGTTTCCAATTCCAAGAATCTCATGTGCATCATCAAAGCCGGACCATACAGGTTCCGGAGGGATTACATTTTCTTTCGGGCCTGCGACAAACTTTGCTTCTTTTAATGCGCCCAACAGCACAAAAACAGCAGATTCGATGCGCTCCAGTTCAGCAAGTTTAATTAGTTCCAGAATCAGGTCATCTCCATAATCAATCCTTACGGTAAATACTCTGCCTATTCTTCCTTTTGCATATTCCATCTTTTTATCCTCACTGATCTGTAATTTTTCCGTCCGCAAACCTGATAATTCCGTCAGCTTTTAGGCCAGGTTGCAGGCTTGTCCCTCAGCACGATTGCAGGAGAACAGCTAAGTGCCCTTGCTACCGAAACCCTCTGGTTTTGCCTTCCTTAAGGTTGCCGAACTTTTGATCCATTCGGTCTTCAAGTACTACCTCTTTAAGAGGTTTTCGGCAATTTCCTATTCTTCTTGCCTGCTTTTTCCTGCAATCAAGAGTCGGCATCAGTACATTTTCCAGAGCCGTAAAGTCCTGGAACAGGTGATGATACTGGAAGACAAAACCCCAGCATTCCATTTCGCATATCAGAACGTTCTTTATCCGACATATTTGTTATGTCTTTACAGTCTATCAGAGACGTTCCAGAATTTGGGGTGTTCATGCCCTATCAGGTGCATCAGTGTGCTTTTGCCTGAAATGTGTCCTAAAATTTTGATTCTGGACATATTGTTAAAAATTATATAAAATGAATAAAGAATAGTCTCCTACACCTTCAAGAGCAAACAAAAACATTTTTTCAGAAAATTACCTGATATACGTTATAAGGTCAGGCTTCCTGTCAGGTACATAGATAATTGTATCTTTCTTATACCCAAATACAGCCGAATAGTAAGGCTTGTATCCCTCAGGTATTTTCAGTTCCTTTCGCAATTCGGGGCCTTGTGACGAATAAAACGCTAATAGAACGAAGAAAATCCAGCATGACCCCAGCCCAATTGACTCTGCGGCTAGTAGCAAGTTCTGAGTAGCTGCGGCACAATCTGCGTCAAGAGGTATGGGTGACTGCTCATTGCCAGAGACAATGACAAGTGTCGGTGCACCATACAAACAATTGAACGTCTCATCGATTCCTAGTTCTTTTAAATGTCCCAAACCGTGATGTTTTGCGGCTTCTTTAGCTGCGATATTCAGTTTGTTCAGTAATTCTGTGTCTTGAATCACTGTAAAATGCCACGCCTGACCCCCAGCGTTAGGAGCGTATAGCCCTGCTTCCAGTACAGCCTGTAATTCTTCCTCTTTGATCTGTTCATCTTTGAAGCTTCTGATACTCCTGCGTTGTTTAATGATTTTTAAAGTTTCATTGACAATCATCAAAGCACCCTTTCTTTAGTTTTGGTTTACAAGAGTTGCCGGCCTTTGGACAACTAACGTGATTTATTTTTACCACTGACCCTCAATTAAACATATTAAATATAAAAATTCTTTATGTGATTTGGTAGTTTTTAGAATCAAAGTTAACGTTGCTCACATCCAGTTGTAGAAATTGTTTGAATTTTAGGACAGCCTATGGGTTCAATGGTCCGGCAACTGCCACAAATTCCCTTTCTTAACTTTCAAACTTGTGTTGTCGATCTTTTCCTGTGCTTTTTGAACCATTATAGTAAAAAGAGGAATTTTAACTAAGAGTTTTTGGGCATAACACAGAAATTATACTGGAAACTACTGAAAACCTCTGTTTTAGGTTGCTTTTTCTCTTATTTTGAGACAAGAATTCTATAAAAGGAGACTTCTAAAAAGGAAACTTCTACAAGAGAAAGTCTTTACAAGAGGAAATTTCTACAAGAGAAAATCTTTACAAGAGAATATATTTCCAAGAGGAAATTTCTACATTCTGTTCTTCTATTTCAGGCCTAACCCATCCCTTCTGCTTATTACATAAGCTGCTGTGAGAATAAAAAGGCACCCAAGAAAAGTAGAAATATAGAGCGGGTTTTTCAGGACAGTAACGTCAAAGAAAATTCCGGAAACGGGCTCGACAAGGGCAAGAATACTTCCTGTCTGAGCCCTGATTCCTGAGATCCCTCTAAGGTAAATTACAGCAGCGAACGTAATAGTTAAGCCGAAGAGAAGCAGGATGTCAAGGTTTTTAACGAAAACAGCAATTGGTGTTGAGAGTGCGGACGGCAGCATAAAGAGAAGGCTTATTCCTGTAAGCCAGAAGGTTTGGGATATTCCTGAATAATCATCTTTAAGATATCGGATTGTTATTATGTTTACACCGAATGACAGACCTGACAGTAACCCGAAAAGAAGGCCTTTCTGGAACTCAGGGCCTGACTGTCCAAGAATTTCACCTGGACGTGCGATCAGTAAAACCCCTGCGGTTGCAAGCAAAAGAGGTAGAAAACTGTTACTGTTTCTGTGTTCTCCGAGAACCGACGGAGCAAACAAACTAACATACACCGGAGCTGTATAGAGCAGAAGGACAGCTACCGAAACTCCACTGTACCGGATGGATGAAAAATAACAAATTCCTGTTATCGCATTCAAAAGGCCCAGGAGGAGAAGGTATCTTTTTTTCCTATGGGGTTTAAGCTGTCCGAGTCCTCGATTGAACAGCAGATAAATAAAAATAATGCAAAGACCAAAGAAAAGCCTGGAGAAAAGGATAGATCCGGTTGACATACCCTGAATCTTATCCAGAAAAACTCCGATAGTGCCATAAATTATGCTGCCAGTTACAACTTCCAAGTATGGATTTAAAGAATTTTTCTGTACTGGCATGATCGATAATTAAAAACTTGTGAATATATATTTTTTGGGCGTAGAAAAATACGGGACCACAGGTTTTAAAACAAACTTTTAAAAAGAAAAAAGAAAAAAAAGAGAAAAAAGGATTAAGTGAAATAGCTTATTGCTTTCATTACTTTCTCAGTGTTCTCCACATTGCAGCGATTTTCTCGATATCGATATGTGTGTAGCCTTCTTCTTTTATAGTCCACTTAAGGCTGAGGACCCCGTCATTACATTCGGCAGCAATTCCTCTGTATGTGGTATTTCCCCCAAGATCGATTTCAACTTCTTTACCCAGATAATACTTCTCAATGAATTCCTGCTTCATAATTCTCAACTCCCAATTCGTACTTTTCCGGATAAGGTCCGGAGAGACAATTTTCAGGGTATATGTTAAACTAACTAATTAACAATACCTAGAAAGTAATATGCACTGGCACGTTTTTGAGAGAATATTTTTATAACATGCATCGTTGTGAGGCAATATATACATTAGCGCCAGAGAAAATGTCAGGATGTATAATGATTTTAGATGGTACCTGTGACTATCTACGATTTCAAAGAATGCAGAGGCAGGCACTGATGAATAATGTGTTGCCCAATAGTTTAAATTTATCTATATAGAATATATCCAAAAAATATATAATGAACTTGATTCTATCTATAATTTAGAAGGCCCGCTGAGTCGATCAAACAACACCATAGCTCACAAACGCAACATCTCAATAGGTGACTAATTTTTATTTCCGCAATAGCTTCATCCCGAAGAGGTACCCTCAGATCGATCGATTAATGCCGGCGCCTTCAAACTCTTTTTTCAGTGCAGCTTCTTTTCAATCTCACTGGTACGCTTTCTTTTCTTCAGCTGGCCCGTAACGAAACACGTAAGACAACCAACAGAATTTTCAGATAGGCTCTTAACGGTGTCGGTGACCTATGCCTGATATTCATGCTCATTATCGTAGCCCAGACATAGGCCTTTGAAGACATCTAAAATAAATAAAACAAAAGCAGACTCAGGTATTTCTGCTAGGTATTTCTGCTGTAAAATAAAGTACAGTAAACACCATAGTTAAGATTCAAAAAATAGACCTTGTTTGTTATTGTCGGCATAATTGCTTCGGCAAGCTTCTTTCTGTCTATCTGACTGTCTATCTGACTGTCTATCTGACTGTCTATCTGACTGTCTATCTGACTGTCTATCTGACTGTCTATCTGACTGTCTATCTAACTGTCTATCTAACTGTCTATCTAACTGTCTATCTAATAGTCAATACAGTGATCTGAAAATATGGATCCGGACTTAAAGGTTATTCCGATCCTGTTTAAAAACCATAAAATCGGCTGGAACGACGGTTAAGGGCTCTAAGCTTTCCCCATCCGGGTAAAACAAACTCAGAAGCCCTTAAAGCCCTTAAATTTTCCTTTTCGTTCAGAATCAGCTCAATGTCCTGAGTTTTCTCTTAGCTCAAAAGGTCGGCTCAGGTTCACCAACTCCAGCTTCAGGTTCCGGGACAGGGATATCAAAGAAGGGAATTTCTGCGTCCGCGTACCAGGCTTCAAGAAAACTCAACAGATGATATTTCATGAAAACAGCAAGAGGTACACTGAGGAAAAACAGAGTTCCAAAGATAAAAACCAATTCCGCAACAATAAAAGGAATCAGGAGGATCCAGTTAAGGGGGTCGGATACTAAGGACAAAAAGAGGAAGTACAGGATTGTGTCAAAAATAAGGAAAGCAATCCCAAAAACCAGTATCATTAGACCAATAAGTAAAACTGCAATAATGCTTACTCCTATCCTGAGTACGACCCTGACAAACCAGTAAGCTATAACTTCACGCCAGCTCTTCCTGAAATTCCCCAAAACAAGCTTGAAGGCCGAAAGAATTCCTTTATTCCTGTAAATGGAAAGCGGAATTGCAAGGCTTAAAAGAGAATCTATCGCAACTGCAAGCAGGAAGAGCACAACAATTACACCTACAATCCAGAGAATTCCTCCAAGCAAGGTAGGCCAGGTAAAGTCTGAGGATGTTTCACGAATAACAGGTATAAGAGGAAGAAGAGATATTCCGAATAGTGCAAGAAACACCAGTCTGATAGCTAAACGCACCAGTAGAAGGCGGAATCCTTTTCCCAGAAACCTTCTTGAATAAGCCCAGAATTTTACTTCGTTTCGTACAAGGGATTCCACAAAAACAAATTCCATAATACTGGAAATGTATGAAAAAACGAAAATCAGGAGAAGAAGGAGAATTACTATTGCGACTGCAGTCGCCAGTTGTGGCTCCGGATACATATAACCGACCGGAAAAATATTACTGAAAGCATTATCATACATGTCAAAAAGAAGATCAGGCGTCTGTCCATGCTCAATAAGAGTAAAATTATCTTTTAAGTCTTCCGAAGCCATATTGTAGCCGCTCGAATTTCCATAACTAGAAAGCCCGCCTAACAGAAAAATAATGATTGCGAGTTTTGCCCATTTCCAGAAATCAAAAGGTTCAAAAAGAGCTTCTCTTGTTCTTGAGACAGCTCTGTCTGCTGCGTCTATTGCGTACCAGCTCATAATATAGAATTTTCGTTAGAAAATAAATAATTATCTAAAATAGTTAGATTAGAAATTTTCCAGACAGACTTCAAGATATCTCAGGAAAACTTGAAATTTTTCAGACCTGAACTGCCGATTCATTTTACTTTTTCACTGGATAGACCTGTGCGATCTGGACAGAGCTTCAAAACCTGACACGACTTCAAACAGCTCTTCATCAATGCCGCTCTGGCGCACACGGTAGTATTCTCCACTGAGATTATCAAGCAGCTCCTCAATGTTTTTATCGGCACGCTGCATTGCTGCCAATCGACTGGCATTTTCACTTGCAAGTGACTCAGCGCATGCCCTGAAAAGCGAAACGAAAAGATATTCGCTGATGAGTGCCCGTAAGGTCTCTTTGATATCACCCATTACTTCAGGAAGCAAGTTTTTAGTTGGCCAGGAAAGTTTAACCAGGTCATCTCTCCAGGTTTCATCAAATGGCAGCAATCGCTGGCTAACTGGCTCGTAGGTAACTCTGGTTTTGTGGCGGTTGTAATAAAGATGAAGTTCGGCATCTTCATCCTGGCTACGTAGTTTCTCATTTTCCACAAGAATTTGTGCTATAAGTGGGGTAATCGCCTTAACCGAGTTTGGCACATTATAAAGTCCAATAAGAGGTAAGTCTTCATCTTCAAGGCGCGAATAAACACGCTCTCCTACAGCCCAGACCTGAGCTTTACCCGGTAAAGCTTTCAGTTCCTTGACAGCATAATCGGTAATTATATCATTAAACTGACCTACAAGCCCCTGGTCCGAACCGAAAACTACAGCCCCGATGAGACGTGTATTTTTTTGCGTTTTTCCTTCTTGCGCAGCTGGCATGAGTGCAATTTTCCTGAAACATAAGCCCAAACCCAGTTCCACAGTGTGATAATAATCGGATAACGCACTCACTGACTTTTCATATTGCCCTATATTCGATGCTGCTAGAGCTTTCATCGTGCGGACAACAGACTGAAGAT
Organism: Methanosarcina spelaei; assembly: GCF_002287235.1. Lineage (GTDB taxonomy): Archaea > Halobacteriota > Methanosarcinia > Methanosarcinales > Methanosarcinaceae > Methanosarcina > Methanosarcina spelaei. The sequence goes on along the minus strand of NZ_LMVP01000434.1, from coordinate 19,079 downwards.
CTTTTGCTCCATCAATCTTTGTGTGCAGATTCTGAGTGGTTTCAGTCATGGTTTCTCCTTGTTCTCAGGCTCGGATTTGCTTTTAGTCCTGGCTTCGGACTTACTCAGTTTTTCCTCAGTTCGGGTTCCTAACTCAGTTTTCTCGTCTGTTCTGGCTTCTGGCTCGGGCTTCCCCATAGTTTAAGTCTCTGATTTAGCCACTTTTTCTTTAGTAGCTTCTGGTTCAGGTTTACCTTTAGTTTTGGTTTCTGATTCAGGTTTTTCTTCAGTTTTGGTTTCTGATTCAGGTTTTTCTTCAGTTTTGGTTTCTGATTCAGGTTTACCTTTAGTTTTGGTTTCTGACTCAGGCTTTTCCTCAGTTTTAACTTCCGGCTGAGATTCGGATTCAGATTTTGGCTGGTAAGGTTCCAGTGCTTCGCGGGCGATATTTAGGATGGTTTCACGATCCTTGTCGCTCAATTCTTTATCGCCTTTGAACCGATTGCGCACATCTTCGGGAATATCTGGTACTGCCTTGCGTAGGGAGCTTTCAGCCTCTCCCATTTTGTCAAGTGGCACATTATCGAAGAGTTTTCCATTCAATGCAACAAGGATAACAATCTGATCCGGTACGGGCACAGGAGAGTTTTGAGGCTGCTTCAGTAGGGTACGGATCCGCCTTCCATGTTCAATGAGTTTTCGTGTATTTTCATCTAGCCTTGCGCCGAATCGGGTAAATGCTTCGAGTTCTTCAAATTGTGAATAAGCAAGCTTGAGGTCTCCAGCTACTGCTCTATAAGCAGCAAGCTGTGCTTTACCACCCACTCGAGAGACGGATTTACCGACATCGACTGCAGGCAGCACACCCAACTCAAAAAGCGAAGGTGAAAGGTAAATTTGCCCGTCCGTAATTGAAATCAGGTTAGTTGGAATATATGCGGAAATGTTCTGCGCTTCAGTTTCGATAATGGGAAGAGCAGTAAGTGAGCCGCCACCAAGTTCTTTGAGCAGATGCGTGGACCGCTCCAGCAGTCGTGAGTGAATATAAAAGATGTCACCGGGATATGCTTCTCTTCCCGGAGGACGACGAAGCAGTAATGAAAGTTCTCTATAGGCGCGTGCATGATTGGTCAGGTCGTCATAAACAATCAGCACATCTCGACCTGCTTCCATAAAATATTCTGCAATACTGGTCGCAGCATAAGGAGCAATATAAATTAGTCCTGATGGGTCGTTGCCTTCAGTTACAACAACAACCGTATAGTCCATTGCACCCCTTTCCCGTAAGTTTGCCACTGCTCTGGCAACTGCAGATGCGCGCTGACCAATGGCACAATACACACACAGGACATTAAAATTGCGCTGGTTGAGAATAGTATCGATTGCAATTGCAGTTTTTCCAGTCTGACGGTCCCCTAAAATCAATTCTCTCTGGCCACGTCCTATTGGGATTAATGCATCAATAACTTTGATACCGGTCTGGAGAGGCACGGTAACAGGAGATCGGTCCATAATTGCCGGACTTGGACGTTCGATGGGTAAGCGTTTACTTGAAACTATTGGACCTTTGTTATCAAGCGGACGACCTAACGGGTCAATAACTCGTCCGAGAAGTTCTTCGCCTACAGCAACATCCATAACCCGCCGAGTGCGTTCAACCTGATCTCCGGCATGCAGATGCGAGTATTCACCCAGTAGAACGGTACCTATTTCTTTTTCGTCGACATTAAATGCGATTCCAAACAAATCCCCTGGAAACTTTATAAGTTCATCGAAACCTACAGTAGGAAGGCCAGATACATTTGCGATACCTGTAGAAACTGTCAAAATTCTGCCCACCTCCTTTGGAGTGAGCGAGGGAGTTACTGATTCTCTGACCTGATGTATTTCGGTGAAAACGTTCTCAAAGATATCCTTAAGATTTTTAGGTTCCATGTTCACTGGCTCTTTATATTGGCTCTGGTTTGGAATTTGTCTCCTGCTTAGCCACAGATTCGGACTTAGCTCCAGACTTAGCTCCAGACTGCTGTTCAGAAGATTCCTGTTCTGATGCAGGTTTTTGTTCTGCACCAGATTCCTGTTCAACCTCTTGCTCTTTTCTCGACTCGGGTTTATTATAGTCAATTTCTGGTTTGGTTTCGACTTCGGATTCAGTTTTTGATTTGGGTTTATGAGTCTTGGTTTCAGGCTCCTGTTCAGTCTCCGGTTCGTTTTCAAGCTTGAGTTTGTTATTTTTGGTTTGAGGCTCAGCTCTGGCTTTACTCGCGGTCTTTTCTTTTATAAGATCATCTATACTTTTTTGCAGTGATGAGAGATAATCTGCAATGCTCCACGCTACTTTTTGTCCGTCTGTGGTTAGTTCGATGCCACTGACAAGGTCCGGTGCAGTCTCAAACCTGGGTTGAGTTTCTATACCAAGAGTTTCTTTAATCGTCTTTTTAACCGAATCACGCTGTGCTTGTGGAAGATCAAACGCAGTACGAATGAGCACCTGACCTGATGATGCACTAAGCGCTGAAGCTAACTGTTTTTTTTCATCGTCTTTCAGGCTGTGCAGCCTTTGAACAAATACATCAACCGTGCGTTCTTCCAGGCTGGTTCCAGCCAGATCGGTCAGTACTTTTCGCGCGATGTTAAAAACTTCCTGCTGGGTCCGACGGCCAATTTCCTGACTTAAATTCTGTTCTTCGTTCCTTAATGCCTCCTGTTGTTTTGCTCTCAAATCGGAGGCTTCCTTCCTTACCTGCTCGAAAAGCCGCTGACGTTCAGCTTTTGCATCTTCTTTTGCCTTGTTAAACAGGGCACTACGCTGCTGATCGAACTCTTCGTTCTTCTGCTTGAACTCGTCTTTCTCTTTTTGTGCTTCTGCTTCTTTTGCATCCGCATTCTTAAGTTCATCTGCGACCTTCTTCTCACGCGCATCCACTGCATTGAGTATAGGTTTGTAAAGAAAACGTTTCAACAACCATACAAGGATGAGGAAGTTGATTACCTGCGCAATGACAGTGAACCAATCGATCAGCGGCATGACTATTTTCCTCTCTATTTCAGGTAAGTGCACGGCTCCAGAATGGGTTGGCGAAGATGAGAATCATAGAAACCACAAAACAATAGATTGCCAGAGACTCAATCATAGCCAGTCCCACAAACAAAGTCCTGGTTATTGTTGCGGATGAATCAGGTTGCTGTGCCATAGAACTCAATGCTGTTGCTACCGAACGTCCTTCACCAATTGCGGGCCCTATAACTCCGATACCTATCGTGATACCGGAGGTGACAATTGATGCCACCGCAATTATGGTTGTATAAGTGTCCAAAGCCATAGTGTTTCCTTCCGTTGTTATTGTTGTTTCGATTCATCTACTCCTGTTCAGCAGTCTTTTGCTCCTGTTTCGGCCTGTGCTTGTGTTCACGTGTAGCAGCTGCTATGTAAACTGTAGCCAGAACGCTGAAAATATACGCCTGCACCATGCCAACGAGCAGACCAAGAGCAATCATGAGATCCGGAAAGATGAATGGTGTAATTGTCAGCAAAATGGCAACGATCATCGAGCCACTCATGATGTTACCGAACAGACGGATTGCAAGAGCTAACGTGCGGGAGATTTCACTTATTATATTAAACGGCAGCATGATGATTGTCGGCTCTGTGTACGTCTTAAGATAGTTACCAACTCCTTGTTCTTCAATGCCAAAAAGTGGTACGGCTACAAAAACACATAATGCGAGAGCAGCCGTAGTTGACAGAGATCCTGTTGGAGGTTCATAGCCTGGAATTATGATGCAGAGATTGGCTACAGCGATTAACAGGAAGAGCGTACCCAAAAAGCCTAGATATTTCTTCGGCTGGTCCAGGCCAACTTCCTCAATTTGTTTCAGGATGCCTGTAACCACAATTTCCAAAATGTTTTGCCAATGCGAACGTTCAAGACCAGTAGAGAGTTTGCTTGTAATAGTTTTTGAACCAATTACCATTACCAGCATCAACCCCCAGGTGTATACAATCGTGGCATTGAGTTTAATAAAGTCATACTGCCAGAAAATCAGCTCATCAGGACTAAGTCGCATTACCGGCCTCCTTTGTCAATTGGTTCGAATCTTCCTCGGGCAGTCTGGTGACTCTAACTACTACATGACGCATAACGAAAAACCCAAGCAGGCATATTAGCAACCTCTCCCAATGGCCATCCGAGACAAAGTAGAATCCGGCTATGGCAATGATGGTCCGTATCAACAGGCTGCCGGAAAACCAGAATGCAGGCTTTCTGGATGAAAGTCCCTTCTGAACCGTCCACCATAGCCCGCCGAAGAAAACAGCTCCCAGAAGAAAACCAGCTATCAGAGACAAGACAAGATTCAATATTTCATTCACTGTAATCCTCCTGTTCCTCTTCCATTTCCTTACGCTCCTTAGATACCCAGTGCCATGCATTCAAGCAGCCGATAAAAAGGCCGATGATCAGCATCGTAAGTGTCCAGGAAAAGCTTGCTGGATAGTGTTGATCTAACCAGAGCCCAATCGCAGCGCCAATTAACGTTGGAACTGCTACCGACCAGCCTATGAGCCCCATCATGCCTAAACCAAGCCAGATAGTCCGGTCTACATGACGTTGTGCCCTGAGTTTGCGTTCAGCTTTTGTCTCAACCTGACGGGCAAGAGGGGACTCATTTTTCAAAGGTTTCTCTGAGGATCTGTCAGACATTCTGAAACTCCGCTAAGCGACTTATAAGCCCGGTTTCCAATTTTGCCATTACTGAACGAATTTTTTGCTCGGTCTCATCTAAAGTCAAAAACTCTTTCTCTACCGCCTCGTGTAATTGGCTTAAGTCTGTTCCGAAAATGGCATCACGTACCGAAACAAGTACATCCTGACCCGTCTTGGTGAGTACGCCTTCATCAACTGCCACATAAACCTCGCCTTCTGATTTGGTTTCGTAGGTGAGAATTCCAGGTTCCAGAGCTGCGACGCAGTCGAGTCGGTGTGGTAAGAGCCCAAATGAGCCCTCGCGGCCCTCTGCGACTATACGTGATACACCTTTCTTTTCGGCAAAGACCTGAAAAGGCAGAAGAATTGTAAGATTCATGAGTTCGGAATTCATGATTTTTCCCGATTTGATTTTTTGGCTATTGCTTCGTCAATTGTTCCGATCATGTAGAGGTCTCCTTCGGGGTAGTCTTTGAATTCATCATTCAGTATACGCTCACAGCCGTCAAGCGCATCTGAAAGACTGACAGTTTTGCCTTTAATGCCTGTGAATTGCTCTGTGGTGAAAAATGGCTGCGTCAGGAAACGTTCCAGGCGGCGCGCGCGAGCTACCACATTGCGGTCCTCCGGCGATAGTTGTTCCAGTCCAAGCATTGAGATAATATCCTTGAGTTCTGAGTATTGAGCAAGTGTCTGCCGGATTTCCTGGGCCAGGCGATAATGCCTTTCACCAATAATGCCAGGTGTGGCCATTTTGGAGTTTGATTGCAAAGGGTCAATAGCCGGATAAAGCCCCTCGCTTGCCCTCTTGCGAGAGAGGACAATTGATGCCGAGAGATGTGAGAATGTATGCACAGCCGAAGGGTCAGTGAAATCGTCAGCAGGCACATACACTGCTTGAATCGACATTATGGCTCCGGCATCAGTAGTAGATATGCGCTCTTCTAACTCGGATAATTCAGTTCCTAATGTAGGCTGATATCCCAGACGTGAAGGCATCTGTCCCATCAAGCCGGATACTTCGGAACCAGCCTGAATAAACCTGAAAATGTTATCTATAAGCAGTAACACATCTCGTCGCTCATCGTCCCTGAAGTACTCTGCCATTGTCAGTGCCGTATGACCTACACGAAAACGAGCTCCTGGTGGTTCATTCATCTGACCGAACACCATAACCGTGTTCGGAAGCACACCCGCATCTTTCATATCACGGTAAAGTTCTTCTCCTTCTCGACAACGTTCACCTATTCCACAAAATATGCTTACTCCCTGGTGTTGCTTGACTACGTTATGAATCATCTCGGTTAGCAACACCGTCTTGCCAACGCCCGCTCCTCCGAATAGACCTGCTTTACCTCCGCGCTCAAGAGGCACCAGCACATCTATAGCTTTGATACCGGTCTCGAAGATTTCAGACGTAGTGGACCGACTCATCAGCGGCGGCGGAGCCTGGTGGATTGAGCGCCATTGGACATTCGACGGAGGCTTCCTGCGGTCTATGGTATCTCCAAACACGTCGAACATTCGCGAAAGGATTTCCCCACCAACAGGCGCTTTTAAAGGCCCGCCTGTATCTTCCACTGCCATGCCTCGAGCAAGCCCCTCGGTAGGAGTCAGAGCAATTCCTCGAACGCGATGTGTGTCAAGCTGGGTCAAAACCTCTATGGCAATCTGTTTTTCTTTTCCTGCACGTAGCAGCGTATATACATGTGGCAAGTGCTTTTCGAACAATATATCTACGATGCTGCCGCGCACCGAGATAACCGTACCGAGATTCAAGGGCCCCCTACTATTATCTGCCATTTTAACAGCTCCCCCAAGCTTGCATTATATTCGGTTCTGGAGTTTTCTCTTCCTGAAGTTCGGTTCGTAAGAACTAAGAATTTAGTAAAAACTCCAATCTGCCCATGCCATAAAACCCACATTGACTATGAAACAATAAAGAAAACTTACAACGGCATTGAGTGTCAAGAACCAACTTCGTAAGCAGTTATTACATTGCCTTATAAGTCTCGTCTCACCAGGAAACTACTTTTCTGCTTTGTTTCCCTTCCCCACAACTATTTTATTGCTTTGTTTCCCTTCCCCATAACTACTTTATTGCTTTGTTTCCCTTCCCATAAAGAGATATATCATTTCAATATATTAATTTGACTCTGATATAATTTTGAGGTCGATCGCGAAATCTAATATCAGATTTAAAACCAGACCTGAAACCAATTCAAAACAGACTTAAAACTCTTGTGTCTATGAATTTTGACAGTTTGAAAATAAATCTGAAGCCAATTCAAAACAGACTTAAAACCAACTTAAAACCAGAATTAAGTTCAGTACGAAATATTCTGCATGTTTCTGCTTAAAGAAGTAATCTGAAAGAGACAATCTGGAAAAAATACACCTATTTCGCAGAATAGAAAAGAGAGGTAAAAATAAATAAACGGGCCCGCCGCGATTCGAACACGAGTCAATGGGTATCTTCGTAATAGTCTTACTTCGAAGCCCATTAGGATATCCTGGCTACCCTACGAGCCCTTGATGCAGCACTATTGATAGAAGCTATCTATATTAAACTTTTCTCTCAAAATTAAGACAGCAGGGAATACAGATCTAAAAAAAATAGGTCAGGAAGTAGCTGAAAGTATGAATAAATAAAAATATATAGGAAGTGTGACAGATTATCAGTACGATCTTAATTAAAATAGTCAGAAAAATTTCATGAAATTACTGTAAAACTAATGAAAAATAATAAACGCTTCTTTAGTTATAAACAGTTTCTAAATCCAGGGTCATTTAGAGACTGTTCTAAGCTTTCAAGTTAATAATCTAATATTAATTCATATTCGGGGAAGCTATAAGGGTAAAGTAAAGAAAGAGTGGGGATTTACAAAAATGGAGAGAGTTTCAACAGGCATAGAGGAGCTGGACAGGAAGTTGAGTGGAGGTTATCCTGCAAATAAAGTAACTCTTATAACCGGTATAGCAGGAAGCGGGAAAACAATCTTCGGAATCCATTTTATTTATAAAAACTGTCTTGAAGGCAGGAAATGTATGATTATCGCAACTGAGGAAACTCCTGAAGATATTATCTACCAGGCAAGCCTGCTAGGGCGCGACCTTACAATATACTATGAGAGCGGACAGCTTATTATACAAAATATCTTCGAAAGCCGTTCTGAAATAATAGGACAGACCAGATACGGGTTTAAGCCTGAAAGCCTGGATCTTGAAATTCCGAGTCTTGTAGAGTTAATACGTGAAGGAACGGAATGCCTTGTTATAGATAATATAGGTACCTTTGTGCTCAGGACTTCCATAAGGAGGCTTAGAGACCAGTTTGATGCGTTGAACTACCTGGTAAGAAAAAAAGGTTGTACTACTCTTTTAATAATGGACGAGTCCGCACACAACATGACTTATCAGCTTGCTGAGTACTCGGTATATGGGTCTATCCACCTGCTGGTAAGGGAAAACTCATATCTTGGAAAAATGGAACGTTATCTGAGCATACCCAAGATGCGCAGTACCCCTATTTCTCCTGAAATGTCTATTTTTGAAATCACATCGGAAGGAGTTGTAATTCGTGAGTCTGGGGGATGAAGCCTTGGAAGAGGAAAAAAGCAAATCTAAAATCCTGATCGTCGATGATATGCTAGAGAACATAGAACTCATAGAAGCTTACCTTTCAGCCGAACCTTATGATGTTATTACTGCCAGTAGTGGAAAGGAAGCTATCCAGAAATTAAAGGAAGAAAATCTCGACATGATCTTGCTGGACGTCATGATGCCTGAAATGAGCGGCTACGAGGTCTGTAAAATTGTCAAAAACAACCCTGAAACTCAGTTCATCCCTATTTTGATGCTCACTGCTCTTTCCGATATTGAAGACCGGATAAAGGGAATTGAAGCCGGAGCTGATGATTTCCTTATGAAACCAATAAACAGGATTGAGCTCAAGACTCGCGTGAAGTCCTTACTCAGGGTAAAGTGCATGCATGACCGGCTGGTAGCTGACCGCAACAGCCTTGAGATAAAAAACAGGGTACAGAGTATCCTTACCGCAATCATTCCAACACTGCTCAGGGTTGTTTCCGATGAGGAGAAGAAGGTCCTAATTAACCAGATGACAAGTATGGTCGAAAAAACGCTGCTTGAAACATATCACCTGGAAAAAAGGGAACTGGACTTCGCTTATGCAGGCAAAATCTGTGCCGAGATTATGAACCAGCTGGGCGGAAGCTTTTCCTCTGAAAAGAGTAAAAAAGAAAGTTCGTGGGTAGTCAGGGGAACAAAGTGTCCCTGGAAAGAAGAAGAAGCCCGTAAAAACCCTATTTTATGCACTTTGACACGTAAAATATTCTCGAATATAACTTTGAAAGTGGACTCTGACTTCAGGGTAGAGGCGTTAAAGACCATAGGGAATAAGAATGATTGCTGTGAATTCCTCATAAAAGCAGGATAAAACTCTATTTTCACTAAGCTTGAAATCCGTTTTTTCCGTAAATTTCAGGTTAAGGAAATGATCATAACCCGAGAGCAGGACACTTCATGTTTCCAGTAAGTCGTTCATACCTGTAATAATTCTTATTCCTTCCGGGGTAATATCAAATAGAGAATACTGGACCGGAACAGCCTTATCCCGCATTTTCTCAATGTAAAGGTATTTCTTTGTCTTTCCTGAGTTGAAGTTCTCCTGTGAAGTAAGTCGGATTAGCCCGAAAACCATGTAGCCAGTAAGCCTGTGGGTGAGGTTATAGGAGTCCTCATCCATAATAAAAAGACTTGTGCACCCGTTTTTTAGAAGTATAATGTTTATAGAATTGAACTCATCGGCAAAGTCTCTTATGTCATGATTTATGGCTATTACCCCTATATTGTCGATAACCATGACATCAACTTTCGAAGATAAGGAACTGATATACTCGATTATATCCGTATCCACAGCACAGAGACCTTTTCCGAATTTGGAAGCGCTTTTGATTTTGTTCATTTTGTCTTCAAAAATATTCTTGATACTGAGCTGTCCTCTCTCCACAAAAGGCTTGAGGTCAAGGTTAAGGCTCCGGGACTGACTGAAGATGTCTTCCGTAAGTTCCCTTGTAAGAATCAGTATACACTTCTTGCCTTCCTTGCAGCTTCTGTGCAGGAAATGAATTCCAAGAACTGTTTTTCCGGCACCTGGAGGACCTGTAACCAGAATGCTTTTTCCTTTAGGGAAGCCTCCGTCCATTAGCGTATCCAGCCCTTTGATCCCTGTAGATAAACTCTCCATATTATCACATCTTAACCACAGATAAGTTTCTTATTTATTGTAATATGTCTTGAGTAATATAGTCTTCTATAAGAAATTTATTGCGTGTCGGAAAAGAGTTAAACCGGTTCTAAAATGATGTTAAGTAAATTTTAAAATGATGTTAGTAAATCTTAAATAATATTAAGTAAGGCTTGAAAATAAGTTAAATAAGTCTAAAATGAGTTAAGTAAGTTTAAAAATGAGTTAAGTAAGTTTAAAAGTGAGTTAGATAAGTCTAAAATGAGTTAGATAAGTCTAAAAATAAGTAAACTAGTCTAAAAATGAGTTAAATAAGTCATATCAACGAGTTAAGTAAAAGTTTAAAGTTAGATTCATTCTTTTTAATCAGATCATTAAATAAATTTTTAAGTTAGATTTATTCTTTTTAATCAGGTCATCAAATAAACTTTAAAAAATTTTTTAATCGGCATATTTTTCCTTAAACTCTAAAATCTGCTTGCTGCTTCCGACAACTGCAATAATGTCTCCTGCCCTTATTGTTGTCTGCTTTTTAATAGCAGTTATGACGATTTTTCCGCGTTCTATACCAACTATAGTACACCCGATCCGTCCTTCCAGGTCAAGTTCTTCTATTGATCTGTCATCAAGAGGAGAACCTTTATCAACGCGACATTTCTCGATTTCTATTCCCTCGTAAAGCATTATGTCTTCATCGATTCTACTGCTTTTTCCCATGCAGTTTGCAGTCATTTTGGCAAGCATCTGCCCGGCTACTATGGAAAGAGAACCTACGTAATCGGCTCCTGCTTTGTAGATCTTTTCAATCGATTTTACGGAATTTGCCCTTGCTACAATGATTAGTTCCGGGTTCAGATTTCTTGAAATAAGAGTTGCAAAAATAACATTGGTATCATCATTAAGAGCCACAAATACAAAAGAAGCTGTTTTTACTCCGGCTGCAATCAATATGTCTTCATCTGCCCCGTTCCCGACAAGATGTTCGAAGTCTACGTTTTCAAAAACCTTCTCATTAGCGTCCACAACTACAAAACGGAATGGGCTTCCGTAAAGTGTATCTACTATGCTCTTTCCAACATCCCCGTATCCCAGTAAGATAAGATGCCCTTTTGACTCCATTTTTGCTCCCATATTCTGTAAAATTGCACTTATCAAATTCAGTTTCGAGTTTTCATATTTAAAACTCGATTTTTACAAGTTTATGCAAATAAATTTGTTATATGTATCAAATTATCGGAATGGTCGACAATTTATTTTTTTGGATCTCAAACTAATATGTCAGCTTCCTCAGTTCAGTTTTGAATACTCAGTCAGTGTGTCAGTTTCTTCAGTTCAATTTTGAATACTCAGTCAGGTATCAGTTTCTTCAGTTTTGAATACTCATTCAGTGTGTCAGCTTCTTCAGTTTTGAAAGCTGTTCACGGGTTCCTACAGCTAGCAAAACGGTATTCTCCCTGACAAGATCTTCTTCCTTGGGGTCAAAAGACAGAGTACCGCTATTCCAGGTTCCTACGATCTTTGCACTCGTGAGATGCTGGTTCGATATTTCCTTAAGTGACTTGCCTATAAGAGGACTTTTCAGATAAACAGGGAATTCAACAATATGGACACCATCAAAGATTTCAGTCGCTCCAGTTACCCTGCTTACAAGCCTGTCCATTGCCTTCTTTCCGATAAACTGCCCGAACATCGATTTGGGAGAAACAACCGTATCAGCTCCTGCATATTTGAGGTATCTGGTGTTAGATTGGTCTTCAACTATCGCAATAATATTCATATGCGGAAATTCCCTGGCAGTCAAAACGATATTTGCATTTCTTTCATCCGATTTATTTGCAATAAGGAGCCTGGCTTTTTCTATTCCGGCATTCGTAAGGGTTTGCTTATCACTCGGAGATCCGAAAATGCAGGGAATGTTTTTATAAACAAGTTCCCTGATGAGCTCTTCGTCTTCGTCAATTATTACAAAAAGCATATCTTCCTCATTAAACTCGTCTATCAGGGTTTCAACCAGTTGATTATATCCGCAGATAATTATGTGATCTTTTATGCCGACAGAAACTTTTCTTGGCAGCCTGAACTTGATAACCCTGTCCACCCAGGGAGTAACAACGTAGGTTACAAGAAAACCCGAAATCAAAATTATGCCCACAATCTGCACGATTATAGTGAAAAGTCTTCCTGGAAGCGAAGTAAAGACTACATCGCCATATCCAACTGTTGCAATGGTAGTTGTTGCCCAGTAAACAGCAGTAATAAGGTTTGCATTTTTGGACTGGTTCTCAAAAATCATGAGATACTCGAAAGTAAGAACATAGATAACAAACAGGAACACAGCTGTTATTTTGTACACGATATAGGGGTGCCTGTGCAGTGTCTTCCGAAACCCTGTTATGAAATTACCTTTCTTTCTCCTGGAAGTAACCATCTTTGAAGTCCTGCCCGAGTTTTCCTATGAAGTTAAACTGAAGTGTCATGTAGATGTTACTGATAGTTCTATATGTCTTCAGTTTAACAAAAATATATCTTCACTTTAACAAAAATATATCTCAGTTTAACAAGAAGATATCTTCAGTTTAACAAAAATATATCTTTACTTTAACGAAAATTTTGTGCAAATATTTTTCGGAACTAAACGCTGAAAAAAGTTATATAAATAAAAGTTTTAGAAGTAAAAAGTAGTAACGGTCCTTCATGAACAAAAAAATAGAAAAGGAAGTAAAACCCAAGCCTTATAATTTCAGTGAAGGCAAGGGTTCGATCTGAAACTGCGATATCAGTCAGATCCATTGTCCTACATAAGGCCCAAATATCATAAACACAAACGAGAACAGGATTAACATCGAAAAGCTCGCTGTAATAGAGTTTGAGACCTTTTCCGAGATTGAGTCATTCCTTGTGAACCGATAGATGAAGGAATAGATAGAATCCTTAAACACATGTCCTCCGTCCAGAGGCACGGCAGGCAAGCAGTTGAACAGTCCGACATAAAAGTTCAACCAGCCAACCCAGAGCAGTGTGTTTGCAATCCAGAAAATTCCTATTCCCAGAGGTTCTGCCCAGCCCACAGGATGGTAAAACTGCATGAAGGTACCTGAAAAACCCCGGAATCCTTCTCCTGCAAATCCATATATGGGAAGTCCAAAGAGAATGAGCCAGCCTGCAGGCATGGTTAGCAAGGACGGGATTTGCTTCAGGGCTTCAAGATACACTTTTGCTTGAGGCGTCAACACGGAGATTCCGAGCATCGGGAATTCCGTAACTGCGTTATTCCCGTAAATGACTCCAAGGAAACCGTAGTTATTTTCCGGATTGGCTGACAGCTGCACATCGAAAACAACCGTGCCTTTTTCAGTGAGGTTGCCTGTGTAGTTTTCAGGAGGGAGAAGTTCTACTTCTACGGTCTGGTTTGCCCTGGTAGTTTCCATGAAATTTACGAAACTTGTAACGTTTTGCATCTTCGTGTTGTCGATCCTGATCATTGTCATTCCGTTTTTGATCCCTGCAGCTTCTGCGGGGCTTCCTGAGACAATTCCTCCTACTGGCACTCCACCAACATAGTCCTCAGGGACTGATGCGACCTGCAAGTCATGTGTGGAAACCGTATCATTTTTTACCGCAAGGATGCGGACCATATCTCCTGGTCGAGTTTTTTCGAGGTATGTTTGCAGATCTTCGGCAGTCGTGATGTTTGTATCGTTAATCTGCGTTATTATCATGCCTTTCTCAAGCCCTGCATGGTCAGCCGGAGAACTTTCGTTTACATTTAAGATCAGGGCATCACTTGAGGGAGCAATTGCTCCCAGTACAGGCCCGAAGAAGAGCAGGAAAGCGATAAAAGCCACGCTAAAATTGGCCATAACGCCTGCTGCAAGAATCCGGGATCTCTGAATTCTTGTTGCACCTATTAAAGGATCGGATTTCGGTTCATCAGGCTTTGTTTTCTCAGTTTTTTGCCTTATTTCTTCTTCTTTTTCCCATTGCTCAATTTCTTTGATTGTGGCTGTCAGAGGAAGTTCTCTTTCTGTTTTCTCTTTCGTCCCGAAAAGCTGTTCATCGTCAGGCTCAGCAAAGCCTCCTATAGGAACCAGAGCATACAGTATACCCATCGATTTGACCCTGATGCCTTCAACTCTGCAAAGAATCGCATGCGAAAACTCGTGCACGACAAGCGTGACTATGAGAGCAATAGCTCCCCAGGTTAAAGGAATGAACTCGTTTAATCCAGGAATGAGAAAGATGTTTCTCGGAGAACTATACTTTCCGGGTTCAGGCACATTTCCGCTAAGGAAAGAAGTATACAGCCCAAGATCCGAGATAACTATGACCAGAAACATCGCAATCATGCCTACAAACATCAGCAAGATTCCAAGGTTTGCAAAGATTCTCCAGTAAGACTTCGGACGGGCCAGTACATCCAGTAGTTTGAGGCCCTTAGTTGTCCTGATCATCAGAATAGGAAGCGGCCCGAAGGTGCTTATGTTATACTTCTCCAGAATACCTTTCCTGTCAAGAACGGAAATTGCGAACCAATACAGTAAAAAAATACTTAATGCAATGCTTGTGCCATTCAAGGGAATTCTCCGAGTTATTGAGCTGAACAGGTTATAATTAAGCTTAACTATTCATGAATTAAACGTAAAGTATTGTGAACAAGGCTAATTAGTTTAGCCTGCTAAAGTTGCTAGTTGAACTTAGCCTGTTAAAGTTGTTAGTTAAACTTAGTTTGTTAAAGTTGTTAATTAAATTTAAACGACTATAAATTAAGCTAAATTAGTATAAACTTTATTATAAATTTGGGTATAAATATTAGGTATAAATTTTGAATTAAACAACAGATACAAGACTGTTGAGAAAACATGTCTTTAAGTTTTTACTATTGATATTATACATCTATAAACTCTAATATTGTTAATATATAATTGTGCGTCTGAGGTTTTACGCCAATTAACTCATCATGTTAAGTTCTAGTGTTACAATATATAGTGTTCTATATGATATGAAAGTGTTATAGTGCACCTTACTATTTAAAATCGACATATACTGCCTTTCCTCTTTAAAGAGAATCCTATCTGGAAAAAGGCATATAATAAAACATCATAATTATATAAAAAGGTGTATGGAAGTTTATTGTGTAATATGTAATAGCCAATATCGAAGCCAATGTTGAGAAATTCTACAGCCAACGTCCAAAGTTATAAGGCTGGGTAATAAATAC
Organism: Methanosarcina spelaei; assembly: GCF_002287235.1. Lineage (GTDB taxonomy): Archaea > Halobacteriota > Methanosarcinia > Methanosarcinales > Methanosarcinaceae > Methanosarcina > Methanosarcina spelaei. The sequence goes on along the minus strand of NZ_LMVP01000434.1, from coordinate 3,907 downwards.
TGTGACGTGGAGGGTAATGTGCTTTATATTAACCCTGTAAATTGCATCTTGTAAATTGCATCTTGTAAATTGCATCTTGTAAATTAAAGATCTTGTTCACGAGATCAGATTTCCTTGAGGTGTCTGCTCATGCTTGGAATTGTGTATATAACAGCTGGAAACATGGAGAATGCATCACAGATTGCGAGAGAGCTGGTTTCAAAGAGGCTTGCGGCCTGCGTGAATATGTTTCCGGTATCTTCGGTTTACCGATGGAAGGAAGAGATTGAAGAAGACAATGAGATTGCCATGTTTGTAAAAACTGATTCTTCACGTTTTGAAGAAATCATAAGGCTTGTAAAGTCACTACACACGTATGAAATGCCTGCAATAGAATTCTGGGGAATTGAAGGAGAAAGGGAGTATCTTGACTGGGTTCACGTTAATAGTTCAGGTGAATGAGCCTGAAAGTACGGCAAAAACTGAATTTAAAGTAGGAAACCCCGAGATCGAAAACTGAACTAGACACTGGCACTAGTTCACGAATTTGATATTTTCACAAGAATCCGTTACTTTTACAATTATTTTAGTTTCTACGTTCACTACATACAAAATTTTGTAGGGTAGTCTGCTTACAGGATTAGCTTTATATGTTAGTTCTATCTTTACCTAATTGGATTCCTTAATGCGGGAGTAACCAAGCGGTCAACGGTGGCAGACTCAAGATCTGTTCGTGCAGACGTTCAGGGGTTCGAATCCCTTCTCCCGCACTAAATTTATTAAGTTTTTCCTATCTTTTTTAGATTATTGTTTTCACTCAAATTCTCTAATTCTATCTAATTCTATTACATTTCTTTTAGTTGCGGCAAGCAACTCGGTCAAGGTACTGTATTCAGAGTTCAACATAGAGAACTATATTTAATTAGGAAATAAATCAATTTGTGAGGGGTACCCAGCTAGGTCAAAGGCGTAGGTTCAGAGCCTACTTTCGTAGAAGTTCGTACGTTCGAATCGCACCTCTCGCACTAAATTTTTAATTAACTCTTATTTTCACTTAAATTATCTAATTCTATTTCATAAGTCTTTGATTAAGTGGGTCCTGGTGCAAAAATAATATTTCCGCAGTTTGATACTATAATTTCTACCTTTAGGTACCATTTTCCCAGGTGATGATATTTGATTAACTTTCCTAATTGCGAAGGATTACACTGATTTTTCAAGGAAGCCAGATTTTTTGCAACGGAACTCATCTCTTTGGTAAAAGTAAAGAGACTCGTACGCTTACATTTTCAGTAAGTGACACCACGACCGAGAAGTAAAACAAAAAAATAAGATGAAGATATTGAATCTTCATCTTATTTTTTTGTTTATTTTCTTATTACTTTTCTTACTTTCTTTTATGCAAAAATACAGCAAGCAAGCTAACCACACCGTAAATAGTTTCAAATCCAGGTGTTTTCATACTTCCTTTCTTAGAAGTTTTTGGGCTTTGCGTCTGCTCTACAGTTTTTTCTCCTATAAAATCTCCCAAGGCCTGAGGAGAGCCTCCTACAGGCACTGTGGCTGTAACAGAGTCGGTTGAGGTATCAATTACAGATACAGTGTTGCTGACAGAGTTCACCACATATACTTTTGTCCCTGCAGGATTGACTGCAACTCCGTAAGGATAGCTTCCTACAGGCACAGTGGCTGTAACAGAATTGGTTGAGGTGTCGATTACAGAGACAGTATTGTTGCCATCATTTGACACATATTCCTTTGACACATATACCTTTCTTCCATCTGGAGTGATCGCAATTCCGTAAAGATAGCTTCCTACATTTACAGTAGCTGTAACTTTATTGGTTGCAGTGTCAATTACAGAAACAGTGCCGTTTCCAGTCGCCATGTCATTGCTCTCCACATATACCTTTGTTCCCATCCGGTTGACTACAACTCCATAAGGAGAGCTACTTACATTCACAGTAGCTGAAACAGTATTGCTTGCTGCGTCAATTACAGAAACATTGTTGCTGTTTATATTCGTCACATATACCTTTGTTCCTGCCGAGTTGACTGCAACTCCATAAGGAGAGCCCCCTACAGGCACAGTAGCTGAAACAGTGTTTGTAGCTGTATCAATTACAGATACGCTATCACTGCCAGAGTTTGTTACATATGCCTTTGTTCCCGCAGAATTGACTGCGACCCCCCAAGGTGAGGAACCGACATCCACCGTGGCTATAACAGTGTTTGTAGTTGTGTCAATTACGGAGACATTGTTGTCCCAAGAGTTCGTAATATACGCATATGGTCCCATGGATGAAGCATTCTTAACATCTATTTCGTTTGTCTTTGAATCTGTACCGTTCGCATTGCTTACTGTCAAGTTAACTTTATAGGTTCCCGCTTTGGAGTAAACATGCGTTGGATTCTGATGTGTTGAATTAGCTCCATCTCCAAAATTCCATTCCCATACAGTAGGTGTACCTTTGGTTTTGTCAGTAAAGGTGACATTCAGAGGCGCCTTTCCAAAGAGAGGGGATACAGAGAAAGCAGCAACGGGCGGAAGTTTGTCCGGGAAATAGCAGATGAAATCATTTTCAGAGGAAGCATCAAATGGGAGTTTTGAACTAAGATTATACATGTAGAGATAAGGGATTCCATTGCGATAATTCATCCAGGCTATCCTATCATCATAGATGGCAGGACTATCTGCTGATACACTGAAAACGAGTGGAGTTTCGATGGAAGTGGAAAGGTTGTACATGTAGAGACAGGAGGGACCACGAGAATCAATCCATACTATCCGATCTCCGTAAATAACAGGGGGTTGTGCGGATCCGCTGTTGGTTATTTGAGTTTTATTGGAGGTGGAAATATTGTACATATATATATCGAAGCTTCCATTGTAAATATCCCAGTGCTCCCACACTATTCTGTCTCCGTATATAGCAGGGTTAATTTCAGATCCATCTGTGGTGATTTTAGTTTCCATATGAGTGGAGATATTGTACATATAGAGGTTGAGATCTAAGTTTCCATTGCGATTATCCACCCAAACTATCCTGTCACCAGAGATAGCAGGATTCCCTTGAGTTGAGTTACTAGTGGTTATCTGGGTTTCAGTGGAAGTGAAGATATTATACATATAGACATTGGAGCCATTTCCATTACGACTATCTGCCCACACTATCCTATCACCAGAGATTGAAGGGTTACCTTTAGTTGAGTTATTGGTAGTTATCTGGGTTTTAGCGGAAGTGGAGATATTATACATGTAGATATCGGAGTTTCCATTGCGATTATCCGCCCACACTATCCTGCTCCCATAGATTACAGGATTGGTTGCTGATCTGTGGTTAGTGACCTGAGTTTCGTTGTGAGTGGAGAGATCGTACATGTAGATATCGGAGTTTCCATTGCGATTATCTGTCCACACTATCCTATCACCATAGATAGCAGCAACCGATCCTGTGGTAATATCTACTGATTCTTCATTGGCAGAATTCTCCTCTGATACTCCGGTAATAGAATTCTCCTTTGATGCTATAGTATTATCCACTAATCGGTTGGTGATCATCGAAGTTTCAGTTATTGTGGGCGAAGCGCTTTGTGCAGAAGCCATCGATGCTGAAGATGAAATGAGAATTAAAAATAAAATAAGGGTTGTTGATGATAACGCTATTGAATACAATCTTTTCCTCATTTTCATTTATTCATACACCCCAATAAAATTTATATTATGTTAATACTGAATGTACTCTAATATCCTTTATATCTATTGTTTTCAAAACTAAATAATACTTAAGATCTAACATACAGGACTGAATAAAAACAGGAAGTAAACCCAACAAAAAGGATAAAAAGCAAAGAAATGTAAGAACAGGCAAAAAATCAAAGTTGCGCTGGCGCACCCCGCTGCAAGCAACGGGGTATGTCCGCGCCA
>NZ_LMVP01000433.1 GCF_002287235.1 Methanosarcina spelaei | reverse complement strand
GAGTAGAAAAATGGAACTTGAAGCTTTAAAACAATTGCTTTCTTCACTGGACATCAATCCTGATGAAATTAAAGATGAAAGATATGCCAAAGCTTTTCGTATTTTGTTTTCTATAATTGAACAACAGAACGAAGAGATTGAGTTTCTCAAGGCAGAGAACCAGAAGCTTCGAGATGAAATCAACTTACTAAAAGGTGAAAAAGCCAAACCTAAGATTCGTGGCTCTAAAAAGAATGAAGACATTTCTTCTGAAAAAGAGAGAAGAAATAGAAAGCTCCCATAGGATAAAGAGCCTAAATCTAAACTCAGTACTTCGCTAAAAAATCTCTTCCTCATGTATTCTCCCCATCGATTTACCTA
>NZ_LMVP01000432.1 GCF_002287235.1 Methanosarcina spelaei | reverse complement strand
AATTATATTTTAAATGGCATTAAGTTTTCGACATTTCAAGTGCGTAAGTCCTAATCTTGTAGTTACACAAAATGAGTGCAACAGATGTATACAAGAAAATTAGCAAAAATCAAAGCAACCCAAAAAGCTTGAGAGAATAAGCATGACGAAAGACCAATGAAGAGGCTGGAACCAATGAACTTCAAAGTGTGTCTTCTTCAGGGAATTGAGCACTACAAAAACAAGGATTTACCTTTGAGCTTGTAGCCCCTAGTTTAATGCCTGATATGTTGTCCTCATGTTAAAAAAATAAAAAAAGAATCAGTCTTCTTCAGGAATATGCACAATAACCGTAAGTTCCTGCCCTTCTAAATCTTTTCCC
>NZ_LMVP01000431.1 GCF_002287235.1 Methanosarcina spelaei | reverse complement strand
GGGAGACACAAGTGATTCCCTGACTCTTAGCGTTTACACTCCCTCAGGAAGCAAAGTCGGAACTTATCGTGATAATTCTGATGGAAGCGTAAACGGCAGGATACATTTCAGTATAGATCCTTCCCAGGGATACGTGCAACAAGGAACCTGGAAGTTCAAGGTATATGGGGAATCAGTTAGTGGAACACAAAGCTACACATTTGGTGTCGCATTGCATTAATTATAGGAGACTCTGTCTCCTTTGCCTTTTATCTTTATTGTCAATATTAACAGCTGAGGCTACGGAATATACTGTAAGTCCTTTTCCAAGCGATAAATTTGGGGAATCAATAGCTGGAGAAGACGTACAGATAGTAGAAGATAC
>NZ_LMVP01000430.1 GCF_002287235.1 Methanosarcina spelaei | reverse complement strand
ATAGGACAAATAATAAAACTAGTTTATATATTTTTTCTTTTTTGTGTCCTATATCGCTTCAGTAAAGCATTCCAATATACAGATTTTTTACATATTGCTGTGAAGAGGAAGGATTGTAGTTTTCTACATTCCTTTTCTTTATATTTTTCAAATTTTCCGGTTTTTATTAAGGTTGGGAATTTTCCAGTCTTGTTTTCCGGATCTATTTACGCTTTTTATTTCTTTTTCCTCAGTACCGCAACCCCTATCAGTAGAGTTACTGCAAAGCCTAACAGGAAGGAGGGAGCTTTTGGAGGATTTCTTAAGATTTCTGCTAGCGAGTTTGCCTGAATGTATGGCTTGATATCTTCGAATATGAATGCTTTTGGATTT
>NZ_LMVP01000429.1 GCF_002287235.1 Methanosarcina spelaei | reverse complement strand
TTATTAAACACATCTTCAAAACGCAGCTTTCTTTCCTTAGCCGAAATCAAAGCCAGCATGAAGAACATCATAAAGAGTGTACTGAATAGCGATTCTGCAACATGATGGTCTGTGAAGCCAATCATTGAACGGGTTAGAAATTGTCCCGGAGCAAACGCAATCAGAATTGCAGCCAGAATCCCTGTCTTATGCCCTCCCAGGTATTTTCCTATATAATAAACCGGAATGACGATAACGGCCCCTAGCACTGCAGGGAAATAGGCTCCAACAGTGTCAACAAGATGAGAACTTGGATGTCCCATTCCAAGAATCAGGGAGATAATAGCCATCATTTGATCGAACAATGGGCCGAAATGTATGTAACTCCCATTAGGATA
>NZ_LMVP01000428.1 GCF_002287235.1 Methanosarcina spelaei | reverse complement strand
GGATTGGAAATTGGGGAATTTTAATCCGGCTAAAATGAGGAATTATTCACCGGCCGTGACATCTCCTTCTGTCTCTCTCATTCAAAGAATCAAAAAATGATTTCATTTGCTTTTCTGTTTCTTCCGGATATTTTTTGCGTAGCATTCAAATAAATTCCTTTATGGTTTGTATCAGTTAAAACAGAATTATCTTTAGGCAATGAAAATATTTGAATTTATATCTTTGTAATTCCTAAATAAAAAGTTATTAAATAAAAAATTGCTAAATAAAAAATTGAAAAACAAAAAATTGAAAAATAATAAGCTGAAAAATAGAAAGCTGAAAAATAGGTGCTCCTTTATTAATTAGTTGATATTTTTGTCGACTTATAATTTAATAA
>NZ_LMVP01000427.1 GCF_002287235.1 Methanosarcina spelaei | reverse complement strand
AAAATCATTTATGAATAATAACTGTTACATCGGTCTCGGGTATTCCAATCGATGAAATCCTGCCGGATGTCGAAATCGCACAGGACCATACTTTTATCCCATGCTTAATGAATATATCATTGTCTATGCTATCCACTTCACCTAATATTACAGTTGCATTCAAGCCGCCCCAGGCTCTTTTATTCGTCCTCACGTTGCCGTGTTCATCAGTTTTGTAATGATAAAGCTCATCATTTTCTTTTAAGTGAATTGTAATGTCTGAATTACAAATCAATTCTTTAGATTGTGATGGCCTATTGCTTCTACGTTCCATTTGACTAAACTCCTTTACATTAAGCACGTATCAACAGTGCAAATACTTTTGGTACAGTGCTTTTGTAA
>NZ_LMVP01000426.1 GCF_002287235.1 Methanosarcina spelaei | reverse complement strand
TTTAAAGTGTTGATAATTGATGAAATTGGATATCTCCCGTTTGATGAGGAAGGAGCTCACTGCCTATTTCAGCTAATCTCCAGACGTTATGAAAAGAGTTCAGTGATCTTGACATCGAATAAGTCATATGGAGAATGGGGAGAGATATTCAAGGACCATGTTATAGCGGCTGCTGAACTTGACAGGCTTCTCCATCATTGTACGACAATTAACATCAAAGGAGAAAGTTACAGGCTGAAAGAGAGAAAGAAACAGGGAATAAAAACAGGAAATCTGTACCAGTGATTTTGAGTGAATTCATGAAAAATTGAGTAAACTTTATATCAAAAGGTGAGGAATTTTAAACCGACCAATGTGGGGAAAATTAAATCGGCGTTGACA
>NZ_LMVP01000425.1 GCF_002287235.1 Methanosarcina spelaei | reverse complement strand
CAAGGTTAGCCCTTTCAAGGTTAGCTCCTCCAAGGTTAGCCCCTTCAAGGTTAGCCCCTTCAAGGTTAGCCTCTTGAAGGTCAGCTCCATAAAGGTTAGCTCCCCGAAGGTTAGCTCCTTCAAGGCCAGCTCCATAAAGATCAGCCCCTTGAAGGTTAGCCCCTTGAAGATTTGCCTCTTTAAAATTAGCCAGATGAATGTTAGCTAATTGAAGGGTAGCCTTTTCAATGTTAGCCTCTTGAAGGTTAGCCCCTTCGAGGTTAGCCCCTGTAAGATCAGCGTAAAAAAGATCAGCTCCTCTAAGGTTAGCTTCTTGAAGGTTAGCTCCTCTAAGGTTAGCCTCTTGAAGGTTAGCTCCTTGAAGGTTAGCTCCTTGAAGGT
>NZ_LMVP01000424.1 GCF_002287235.1 Methanosarcina spelaei | reverse complement strand
TTTTGTACGAAGTCCTTGACTATGGTTTTTCCTCCCTCAAAACCCATTTCTTTTATTTCCCGATAGAGGCGAGCAGCAGTATAGGGACCTTCTTTGATTTTTTCAAGAATATAGGATTTGTAAGGGTCAAGCTTGCTTTTCCTTCCGGGACGTTTCTGGGGTTCAGGTAAGGTTTTCAGCTGGAGATATTTTCTTACGGTTTTCCTGTCAAAACCTGTTTCTTTGGCGATTTCGCTTATGTTCAAGCCTTGTGAATATAAATCTCGTATCAATAGCCATTCCTCCGTTTTAAGCATGATTTATAATCCTCGAACTTTTCTCAAGGATTGGGTATTGAGGAATTTTAATCCGGCTAAAATGAGGAATTATTCACCGGCCTTGACA
>NZ_LMVP01000423.1 GCF_002287235.1 Methanosarcina spelaei | reverse complement strand
GCCTTTTTTAAAAAGGCTTGTGATCACGCCTATAGGGTTTGGGGATAAGTTCTTCAAATCCAAACGTTATTGAGGTTTTCGGTCAAGCCTTTTTCCAAAAGGGTTGCGGTTAAGCCTTTTGGAAAAAGGCTTGTGATCACGCCGTGTGATGGATTTTTGATCAATCCTTTTTCAAAAAGATTGTTTGAAAGGCTTGGAGGTAAAAACAATGGAAACCAGTAAGACTGCAGCTGAAAGCGGAGTAAGCTTTGAGATTATCTTTGTAGGCCGTTCAAACGTGGGCAAATCCTCTTTGCTAAGGGAACTTTTCGGGGCGAAAGTAAGGATAGGAAAACGCCCCGGAGTTACCCTGCGCCCTGCACATGCCCAGGTCTCGGACATGCTTATTACGGATATGCCTGGCTTCGGCTTCATGAGCGGAGTAAAAGACCGAAAGCAGGATATCGTAAAAGATAAAACCGTGCACTATATCGAAGATAATGCCAAAAAGATCAAGCTCGGAGTGCTTGTAATAGATGGTCCGGTTTTCCCGCAAATTGTGGACCGCTGGGACTCAAGAGACCAGATTCCGATAGACGTTGAAATGTTTGATTTCCTCAGGGAAGTCGGGATTGATACCATTATTGCCGCAAACAAGATGGATAAAATAAAAGAGAACGAGTACGATCCCCTTCTTGACGAGATCGCAGCCCGTCTTGGGCTTGAGCCTCCCTGGCAGAACTGGAAACACATTATAGCGCCTATTAGCGCCAAAAAAGGAGACATGAAAGCCTTAAAGGGTCTGCTTCGGGACAGGCTGCACGAAATGAAAAGAGATGACCTGTTCAAGCATGTTTGATTTAAAAAAACTCGTCATAGGGCATATCATCATAAGGCATAATTGCCATGTAACTTCACTTCTGAGTGGGTCTTATAATACCCAAAAAGCCTCTCTCCCCACTCAATAGCCTTTGGATCAGAGCTAAACAAACCTGTGGTTATGTCATATTCAATGCCGCTTCTCTTGTACAGGCTTAAAGCCAGGCGTTTATCCGTAACGATTAGCCCCATTTTTAGATCTTCATTGTTATATATTAACTGAAAATTGTTATAACTCTTCAGTACCTCAAGTTTTTCTGCATAAGGCGACTGTTTTAATTCTTCTGCAACATGAAAAGGAACTATAAGCTCAACAGGGACTCCTTCTTTCACTTTTTCCGAGATGGAATCAGCATATCCTTCAGTTATCACGGATGATATACCGTATATATGTTCTGCCTCTTTAATCGTTTTTAACTGATTGGTGTAGACATTAAGGATTTTTGTTCTTCTGTCATGGAAAATCTTAGAATTATAAAGACATCCAATTTCTTTTAGCAATGAAATGGGGATTTCCTCCATACAATGCGTAGACCAGAAATATTTGAATTTATTAATTGTCCCAACTGTTGCAAAAGAGTCAGCTATTTCAGAAGTCACAATTTTTCCTATAGGAGTTAGGCAATACTCACGTCCTTTTGTTTCTATTATATAATCTTCTTCCAGTTTTCTTAGCTTTGGAATTATTGCCTGGGATGTACTTCCGGTAATTTCACGCAACTGGGAAAGTTTTCTGCTGTTTTCGTTCAATGACAGAAGTATCTCAGTTAGAAGTCTTGACCTGTATATGGCCTGGAGATTATCTTCCATTTCGCTGTATATTTCAAAGCTATTCATTTCCCGTCTCCGCATCTACAGATTTTTTCTTCTTTCTTATTGAATTCCTTTAATACAATATATGTTTTTTTATTTCCTGTTGGGGCACGTACCTTAGTATTCATTTGCGAATTTTCTTGCTTAGTGAGAGATGAACATTGAGATTTTTTGTTAAAAATTAGGTCAAAGTTACTCTGTTAGTTCAGACCCTGAAACTTCATAATTCTAAATGAAAAACAGTGTCGTTTTAATGAATGTTAATCAGACTGGTTAAAATTCATCAACGTAATAAATGTATAGAAGAAGATTAAAACTGATTTTGGATGTGGAGCTCAAACAAACCTTCCAGAGTAAATTGAAACTCCACATGCCCTGAGGCAGGGAAAGGATAGCTTTAAGAATACTTAAGGTTTGCCGGATCCTGCCTCATGGAAAACTAAACCAAAAGAGGTAAACGAATGACGGCGAAGACGAAATTTGGAACAGGAATACTGCTTTTGACAATGCTGCTGGTGAACGTGGTATTTGTGCCAGCTGCAAGTGGGAGTATCGACAAAATTTCTAGTGAAGCTTCGATGGAGAATAATATAAGCTATACTGAAACTGAACTGAAAGATCTCTATAACAAATACAATATAACCGAGAATGATTTGCTGTTCGCAAACAACGAATTGCCTAACTATTTAGAAGGAACAATTTTGGACAGTAAGCTAAGAGTTATCGCAAGTGAAACTGGCAAACCGCCTGAAGGTTTGAAAGAAGGGGAAGATTATGATTTAATAATAAGTCATGAAGAGATGTTTGCCATAATAAATGGAGCAAGAGAAAAATACATCCAGAAGTATGGAGTAGATCCGGCAAATCCTAAAACTGATACTGTAAATGGTTATGTTCTTCCCAAGGAAGAAGCAAATAAACTGGTTGAAAAGAAGACAGTACCAGAAGTTGATAATTCAATACGTGAAAAGGAGTTTTCAGTTTTGTCGGTACCTTGGAATCCACGTGCTGTGAATGGACTTATAACTGAATATATTTTTGTAGCAGCAGATTCGCGACACAGCCCAACAGAATCTATTACTCAGGCTACTTATGATGCACTCTATCGATTTGAAAATTTTGGCATTAATGTTAATGCTTTCTGGTATTGGAATTATTGGGATGTAAGTGATATTAGTCCGGCTAATAGTGCTAGTGAGGCTCTTGATGATTTAGAAGAAGATACAAACTGGGTAAGGGACTCTGCAAATGATATGGTAATAGGCTGGACACATGATATGGACGAAAACGGAATAGCGTATCATAGCGGGCCTTATGCTGTTTGTACTGACGTTGCAGATGGTTTTGATTGGCCTCATGACAGCATTGTTCAGCATGAAGTTTCCCATAATTTTGATGCCGATGAAGGAGGTTGGTTCAAATATGAACATCCTGCCGAATGTATAATGAATTATCAGTGGGCTTATGATGGTACAAACATATGGTGTAGTTCGTGCAGCGACGTTGTAGATAATGGTATATGGAGCTAAAAAGGAAGGATAAAACTCCCTCCATTTTTTATTTTTGTTTATAATAATAATTTTGTTTTGTGTTTGATGGAGGTATAAACATTAGAAACTATCAAAAGATCTTAATCTTTTTAGGAATTCTAATACTGATTTTGCTGAATTATTTCGTTGTTTTCCCATATTTGTTAGTTGGATCTCCTGAACCTTTATTTTATATATATAATGATGATCTCCAGAATCATGAGGTAACAGTTGAAGTATTTGATTCACATAATGAATCTATATTCAAAGGAACTTATGAACTAGCTCCTGACGAGCACATCGCTCAGCCGAAATCATTATGGCTATTGCTGAGATGGTCAATGCCATGGTCTAAAGGAAAATATACATATTTTGCAGAGGGGGAATATGAGTTTAAAGTTATTTTAGATGGCGAAACTACGGACACCTGCAGAACACTGCCACATGCCTGGAGTTCTGTAGTGATAGATATAGATAAAACAAATAATTCCGACTCTTCAATGCGTATAAGAGTAATAACAGTTTAATTTTCATGGCAGGGATGCTTGAAGAGGATTATATGAAATCAACGACAACAGCTTTAATGATTATTTCTTTTGGAGTTCTTGCACTATTTCTGGTTTTCTTTTTAGTGATTTATCAGCCTGGAGCAGGTATGTATGTCAGGGCAGATAAACTTGAGAACCCACCAGAGAAATATGTGGAATTCAGTTTAGCAGATATCGAGAAATACCCCTATGTTCAAGAAGCAGTAAAAAACCCAGGAACAGAAATTAAGCTCCCTTTCGATAACGATGACGGAAATATGACAGAATTTGCTAATATTATGTATGATAACGAGACTGAATATATAAAACTGAATAGTGAGTATTATTGGATACGTCATTATTCTGCCGATTAATTAGGCTGTTGAGAATTACTGAAAACCGTAAGCCTGGGAGTCTCTCTTCTTTTTTCCAAACAAGGAAATCATACTATATAGCATTTGATCAATGACTCACCCTGACGACACAGACACTGCAGATGGTTTTGATTGACCACATAATAGCATGTTCAGTATGAAGTTTCCCATAATTTCCCCATAATTTTGATGCAGAAGATCAAAACTCGGTACTTCACCCTGAATTTATAATGAATCATGCCTGTGTTCAACAGGGTACGAGTATAAAGTGTACTTCCTGTAGTAAAACTGTAGATTGAGGAAAAGATAGAAAACAAGCATTGACAAATAAGTTCCTTGCCTCTAACTAAAAAGAAAATACTTACCAGGCAGGGAAGACAAGAGTTTTAAACCATTCTAAAAAGAATATTTAAAAGATAATGGATTGCCGCAAAAAGAAAACGGCAGTCATCACCTTTTATAGCCTTTTCAACTGCTGACTGTATACCTTTCCAATCCGCTGGATTGTATCGGCTTCTTCAGGGTCTTTATCGTCCCGGATGCGGATAAAACGCGGAAAACGAAGCGCAAAACCCGAATCATAATTGGGGCTCTTCTGGATTTCCTCAAAGGCGATTTCCAGAACTATCTTCGGCCGGATTGCAAATACACCACCTGCTTCTCCGCCTTCCATGAGCCCGGAAAGCATCTCTGTAAGCTCCTTTAGTTGATCATCGGTCAGGCCCGTACCAACCTTGCCGACCTGAAGATAACGCAGGGTTTCCGGATCATAACAGGCAACTGTGTAGGAACCTATAAGATTTGCACGCCTGCCAAAACCCCATTCCGCCCCAACAACTACAAGGTCAAGGGTTTCCATAAGAGGCTTTTTCTTAAGCCAGTTTTTGCCTCGCTTGCCAGGGGAATAAAACGAATTCGGGTTTTTGACCATAACTCCCTCGTGCCCGGCTTCTAAGGCTTCCTTATAGATTTTCTCTATAAGCTCCAGGTCTCCGGTGATCACCTGTTTGTCCACGCAGATAGACTTTGAATCTTCAACTGAACTTTCCACGCAGGACTCAAGTGATTTTCGCCGCTCGATCAGAGGCAGGTCAATTAGCGTTTTTCCGTTTAAGTACATTATGTCAAAAAGATTGAGCTGAATAGGGCTACCAAGGGCTTTTTCCTCCACATCGTACTTGCGCCGGAAACGTTTAAGGATCTCCTGAAATGCCCTGGGCTTTCCGTTTTCATTCACTGCAACGGCTTCTCCGTCAAGGATTGCGGATTCGGCCTTCACATGTTTGCGGATTATCTCTACAAGATCAGGGAGGGAATTTGTTACATTTTCAAGTTTCCGTGAGAAAAGCGTAACCGAATTTCCAGTCTTATGGACCTGGACTCTTGCCCCATCGAATTTCCATTCGATTGCAGCCTCCTTCATTTCCTTGATATCGGCAACTATATCAGGGCTGATCTGTGAGAGCATCATCCTGATCGGACGGTTGATTTCAATTCCCAGGTGTTCCAGGGCTTCCACCCCACCTTCCTTGGCAGTTGCAGCAACTATCCCAAGGTCGTTCGTAACCATAAAGGCATGCTCAACCACATCAGCAGGCACGGAGAAAGCTTTTGCAATGGCATCTCTTACAACACCTTCTCCGACGCCTATACGGAGTTCCTCAAGCGCAAGCCTGGAAATATACTTTGCTTCCCTTGGAGTCGAAGAATTAAAGAGGAACTGAAGGTTCTTTATCTTAATGTCCTGTGAGCCTTTCCCCGAGGCTTCTGAAGCGACTTTAAAACGATTATAAACTTCGGTTATTGAGAGCTCGGGATGTTCTTCGAAGAAAGAAGAAAAAGTAACCTGGTTTTTCCTTTTTTCCTTAAGGATAAGAAGAGCTGTGTCTCCGATATCCCCAGTAGTCCGAATAAGAGATTCTATACTTTTTACTGGCATTCCGGAGGCTCTCGAAAGGGAAACATACAGCAGACTCGTGCCAATTCCCAATTGCTCTCCACTCCAGGCAGGAAAAACCTCACTCATAATAAAATGGGTTGCAATGGGAAGCTCTTCGACATCAACCATTCTAAGAAGGTCAGCAACCCTACTTGTAGTATCAATTGTACTCGAGATTTTTTCAATTGCCTGGCAGGTTTCTGCAAATTCCCTGAAACTTGTCATGATCAACGCGGCTTTTTAATTTTATTTTTCCGAATTCAGGACAAAACCTGAATTCTTAACCTGAATTCTTAACCTGAATTCTTAACCTGAATTCTTAACCTGAATTTTTAATCTGAATTTTTAATCTGAATTCTTAACCTATCAATTGCCATAGATTGCAATTAGATCGCTAAGAATTGCACTTGCGGTTTCAGTCGGGCCTGCACCTTTACCCGTAACCGTAATTTCTCCTGCAAGTTCAGTTTCTACCGACGCCACATTCAGGGCCCCTCCGACTGCAAGGGGATGGTTGATAGGTACAAGTCTGGGGGCTACATGAATTCTTTCCCTGCTGACTTCACCTATAAGTTTGATTACATGCCCTCTTTCATAAGCCATCTCAAGGGCTTCAGGTGTAACTTTCGTAATTCCCGTAACCTTAACGTCGCTATAAGTAGCATCAAGTCCGAAAATTGCATTGGCAAGAATAACGAGTTTGCAGGCTGTATCAATCCCTTCCACATCATATGTAGGATCGGTCTCAGCAATTCCCAGCTGCATGGATTCGGCAAGAATGTCATTGTAGCTTGCCCTTTCCTCCAGCATTCTTGTCAGGATATAATTACAGGTCCCATTCAGAATTCCTTTGACACTTTTAATCTTATTGCCTGCAAGCACCTCATTTGATAGGTTGATAATAGGCATTGACCCACCGACGGTCGCTTCGAACCTGAAATGAGAGCCTGCTACCTTTGCGGCTTCCATTAGTTCTCTGTACTTAAGGGTAAGAGGCCCTTTATTAGAGGTAATAACATCTTTTCCAGTCTGGAAGGCCGCGAACATATTCTGTAGACCTGCTCCGCCAGTTCGTATATTTGTGGGAGTAGTCTCAATTACAAGATCATGAGCTACGGATTGGATAACCTCAACTCCAGAGAGATTATCAAGAGCTACAGTTCCGTCTGTCCTCTTCCTGGCGAGGCAGTTGGCAAGATCCACTCCCTCAGGATTAATAGTTGCACCCTTTGAGTCCACAACAGCAACCACTTTTACTTCCAGCCCGATATTTTCCAGATACTCTTTTTTCTTAAGGAGTACTTCAGCCACACCCTGTCCGATTGCACCGAACCCGAGAATGGAACAGCACACTGTTTTCATGTTTTCAAATCTCCTAAAACTATTTTTCAGGCCTGGATATCAATTGGAAGAACCATAAGCAGGTCTTTTTTTGCCGAGACTTCTTTGAGAATAGCAAGTGCCCTGTGCAAGTCCTCTTTACCGACAGCATCGATTTTCATGAGGGCTGAAGAAAGCATATTGATACCGGGCATAGAGAGAGAAAGATCCACAACCTCAGCAAACCCTGTCCTGTCAATCTCATCAATCGTATCCTGGATCCCTGTATGGACCACATGCCCTATAAGCACTACGTTTATGCTTTCTCTGAAACGGTGTTCACCGACTCTTACAATTCGAATTCCGTTTTCTTCAAGTTTAGCTTTTATTGTCTCAATGCTTTCAGGCCTGGTTTCAAGTACAAGCTTTACAGGTACTGTTTTCCTGGGGGTCCTCTTTTGATGATGATGTACTACTGTTATCAGGTTAGCCTTACATTCTGAAAGGGGCTGGAGGGCTAAAAGCATCTGCCCGGGTACATCTTTTAATTCAATGTCCATGGAAACTCGCATGTTGTCCCTCGTACATTTTTTAATAATCCCTTCTGCAGTTCTAATAATATAATATAATAATAATAATAATAATAATAATAATTTACCAGTCTTACAATGCTCATTCACGCACTATTAACCAGCTTACTGTCAGGGTTGAGATGGTATATCAGAATATCTGGCTTCAATCCAGCCATTAGCCTCTTGAACCTGAATTTCATGATCCGAGTTCAAATTCGTTCCCGCAAAGCAGAGTCCTATTACTCAAATTTGCAGTTAGTAAATTCATATCGGTAAGCAATTCTTGGGAATAAGAGATCAAAAAGGTACTCAAATATACCGCGTACTCTATTATCAACTGTTTCTACTGCTTAGTCAGTGAATTCAGTTATATAGTTTACTGTTTATTACCCTACAAAAAATCTTAGAGTGCGTATCCGCTTATTCTTTCTTGCTTTCATGCTTGGTCTGCTTGGAGATATGGACGTCCGGAATACGGACTATATTTCCCCTTCCTCTTTTGAATTTTTCAATTAGCCCACGCTCCTCAAGATCCGAGAGCATAAGACTGACTTTTGACTCCGAATAGGGAGATTTTTTTCGCAGTTCTCTCTGAGTAATTCGGTTTCCACTTTCTCGAACCATTTCCAGAAGTTCCTTGAGATCTTCGGGAAGATTGAGCTTTGAATGTTCTTTAACTTCGGAACTCGATTTATTAGGCTTCTTCTCACGGAAAGGAGGACTCGAGATATTCTGGACCTCTTCTGTAGGCTTGTTCTGCTGTCTAGGTTTGTCAGTACTTGATATTCCTTCGAACTTTTCAGCAAACTGCTCAGAGCTAAGTTCCGATGTTTCAATAATGTTTTCAGCTGAATCGGTTGTATTTTCGATTGAATCGGTTTCGGTCTCTTCAGAAAATATCGCATCCCTTGTGAAGCTCTCAGACTCCAGCAAATATCGCTCTTGGTAACTTTCAGAAAAAGGATTCTCTGTCGATTTTTCATGCTTCTTTCCTAAAAGGTAGGCAGCCAGCATCAGGGCTAGAAGCAGGACTATAAGAACCAGGAAAGCAGGAGCTAAAACGGAATAGTGAGAGCCCTGAGATACGGGTTCTGTCTCTTCGTAATCCAGATAAGGGGCTTCAAAGTTATCCTGGTTCAGAAGCTCTTCATGAGAAGGTGGGAAAAGGAGAAGATCATGTCTATATTCTCCTTCAACTGAGATTACAACTTTTTCCTTAGCTATATAAACGATCCTGTTTCCCTCAAGATAACTGGCATTTATTGTATAAGTTCCGGGGGTTAGATTGAACGAGTACTCCGAATCCGTTGCAATAATGTTCTGTTCCGGGGTAGAATTAATCTCTACAACTGAGTTATTAAGAGGCTTGAAAGTATCCCACTCATAGACTGTCCCGTGAATTGTTGCCGCGATTGCATTTCCCTGAAAGACCATAATGAGAACGAAAATAAGTGAGAAACTGCATAGCTTTCTAAAATTCACGAAATGTTAAATGGGCTTTTAGCATAAATCTTTTACTTTTCCTAGTAAGAGATAGAAAAAAATAAATACCTATTAAAGCTTTGTGAAGTAGTCAGGGAGTGTATCAAGCTTGAAAGTCGATATTTGCCTGTTAATGAGATCAATTCCGAAAAGAATAATTATATTTACCTGATCCTTATAACGTTGTAATAACTTATAAAGGGAGGCAGTCAGATGAAAAAGTCAAGAATTGTTCAAGATCTGGCTTGTTTTACGATTATATTAACCTTGCTCAGTCTATTAGTACCAGGATGCTCCCTCGCTGCCAGAAATTCTTATGATCACGGAAACGGCAGTCAGAACCAGTATATGCATGAAGATACCCTCGTTTCATACAACGAAACTGACAACATGGATGAGTCCAGTAGCTCTGAATCCGATGTGAAACAAGAGCAGAAGAATCTCAGCACAGAAAATCGAAGCGAAGTTTCCGAATACAAACAGGAAAGAAAACAATTTGAGAACGAACTCCAGTTACATAAGCAAGAGTACAATGAAGCAAAAGAAAATTTTCTCAAAATAAAGGACCGTATTCGGGCAAAAGAACTTGACTCCAACTCCGAAGAAGCTGTAAATGCTACAAAGTCTTACCTTAACTCAAGTATTAACTATATGATAGCTCACCTTTCAAACGTAGAGAGCAATATGGAATACTCAAACGGTAACGAAACTAACGAAAAAGTTACTGTTATAGATGAAAAGATAAGACTACTTGAAGTTGAAAAGTTAAACGTTGCAAATGCGTCAAGTCAGGGAGAGCTTTTGGTCGTGGTAAGGTCCGTACGTGGAATATGGAATGATGCTGAGAAAATCAGCCTTTCAAGCGCAGGGCAGACTGTAAGTGAGAAAATAGGAGAATTTCTTGAAAAATCCGAAAGCCTCTCTGAGAGACTTGGAGTAGAAATTAAGGATATGAAAGAGACCGGTATTGATACATCTGAACTTGAGATCAAACTCGCCAGTTATATTTCTTACATTAAATCCGCCCAGGAGAAGAAAGTAATGGCAGATTCTCTATATAGTGGTGAGAATGTAACTCGGGAAGATATGCGAACTGCGAATAATTACCTTCGTCAGTCCCTCAATGATATCAGTAAAGCTAATAAGTTACTCAGAGAAATTTTCGTCAAGCTCAAAAATTACGAAACCGAAGAAAACGGAACTAAGGCTAGAAACTAACAGAATTCACGTAAAAGGTAGCCTGAAAATACAATCGATACCGAGAATGTAGCAGAAATAGTCAACATAAATAAAAATACAGTTAGCATTTTATATGCAATAATACAGATAGTACTTATATGTAACACCGTTAACTTTAAATTTATCATGGTTAATATTAGATGTAACATCTTCAATTTTAAATTTAATATGGTTAATAACTAAATATGATACTTTGGATTCTAAATGTAATACATTTAGTTTTAAACATGATACTTTTAGATCGAAATGTAATACGATTATTACTTGATTAAGTACATTCCCCCAAAGAATTATGATTTCTAATAAAAGGGAGAAATCTAGCTCAGGAGATGAGACTGGAAAATATATTGAAAAAAAATTACAAAACTAAGGAGGTAGAAAATGGTTAAATTCGTTCACCTGCTTGTACTGTCAGCTTTAATTATCTGGCTTGCAGGATCCGGTTGTGTCGGGAACAGTACGTCTGAAGTAGAGAAGCCAGGAGTAAATTCAAACGTCGTCGGGGCAGGGAATGGGGTACCAACTACAGATATGGATATGGGACTTACACAGGCAGATATCCAGGAGGTTGATTCTGATATGGCAGAGCTAGAAGACTTGCTTACGGAGGCAAGCCCTGAAGAAGAGATAGAAATTGAAGAGTTGTGAAATAGAAAAGAAGTGAAAAGCTGCTAAAAAACCGTTTTCACTTGAAAAACACTTTTTCTTTGTTTTTGATTCTTTGAATTTCATCTTCCAGTGTTTCTATCCTGGACTCAAGTTCGTGCATATCTTTTTTAGCAAATACGTCAGTTTTTAATATAGATTCCTGAATCTTCTCAGAGATTTTCTTCTCAAGATCAAGCTTCTGTTTTTTTCGTTCTTCAAGCATATCCTGGATAGCCTTTTTGCCTTCTTCCTTACTGATGTCCCCTTTATCAATAAGTTCCTTTACAAGATCGTTTACCTTGTCTTCGGTTATTGCCCAGAGGCCAGCTCCTATAAGCCCGAGTTTTCTGACGGATTCTTTCATTATAAACACTCGCTTTTAAATTATCAACCTGGAAAAAGCTCACACAAAATAATTCTACATGAAAATAGCTAATAATTGATCTAAAGGATGTATTAAATCCACTATCTTAGAAAGTAGATATTAACCTGGTTTTGTTTGAGATATCTCGCAGTCTACTTTCTGTGACTATTTTCAATTTCGGTCTGCATGTGACAGTTTTAGACTATGATCTGAATCTATATAACGGTTTTAGGCTATGATCTGAATCTATATAACGGTTTTAGGCTATGATCTGAATCTATATAATGGTTTTAGACTATGATCTGAATCTATATAATGGTTTTAGGCTATGATCTGAATCCATATAACGATTTTAGGCTTTGATCTGAATCTATGTAACAGTTTTCTGTTCTTACTTTTCTGTTCTTACATTATTTGCCTGTGTTTTATATAAATATTTTTTGAGTATTGTAAATGAGATTCTGACTTTATGTGAAATCCAGATTTGAGCTCTCTTTAAATTAATACTTTCAAATCATTATCATTAAGGAAACTATATGTATCGAAATTCCTTCCAAATAATTTGCACTTGTCTATGGTTAAAGCCCAGAGAAAAAAAGGTGCAAACAAACTTTACTTTAAACATCTTAATTTTCTTCGAGCCCGGTCAAAACATAGAAAGCAGACGCAATCAAACGCAGTACGGAGTTTGTGCTTTAACGTTAACAAATTACTTAACCGAACGAAAATATATAAATACATTAATTGATAATGTTAATTGGGGGTAATTCTAATGGCAGACACTTTAAAAATCTCACCTTCTATATGTGCATATCCTGACGACAAATATGAAAACCTTGAAATCGAGGTAATTCTTCCTGGAGTGGACAAAAAAGATATTTCTTTTAAGGTTACCGAAGACGGCTTTTACGTAAGAGCCACAAAGGAAGGGGTTGAATATGCAGACAGTTATGCAGTCTGCTGCCCTGTAGTCCCGGAAAAAGCGGTAGCCAAGTACTCAAACGGTGTACTTAAAGTAACAGTACCTTATCAGCAGCCATTTGAGAATGCAGTAGACGTAAAAATCGAGTAAGGCAATTTGGACTCTTACGCAGTTAAGCCAAAATCAATCGAATTAAACCTGAACAGTTTAAACAGAATACTTTTGATGTATATTTTTGTAATTATTTTTTAACTGCGTAAGTCCAAAATTATAATATACAGTTTCGTAAAAAGAGGTTTTTAAATGAGGAAAATGACAGAACAGCATCTTATTAACGCATTCGGAGGAGAAAGCCAGGCACACATGAGATATTTACATTTTGGAAACCAGGCCGAAAAAGAAAAGTACGATAATGTAGCTCGTTTATTTCGTGCAATTGCCCATGCAGAATATGTACATGCAGGAGACCATTACCGGGAGTTAAGACATCTCGATGGAGGATTTGTTGCAAATAGTATGGCAGCTTTTGGCCCTGGCGATTCCGTAAAGAACCTTAAGCTGGCTATTGCCGGCGAAACATATGAAATCGAAGAAATGTACCCTACATATATTGAAGTTGCAAAGTTCCAGGGAGAAAAAGGCGCACAAAGGAGTTTTGAATGGTCATACGCCAGTGAGAAACTGCATAAACAGCTTTTTGAAAAAGCATTAGAGGAGGTTAACTCCGGAAAGGACATTGAACTAGGCACAATCCAGGTTTGCGAAGTATGCGGGTATACTCTTGAGGGAGAAGCACCCGACAGATGTCCTGTGTGTGGCGCGTTAAAAGATAAATTTACTCCGTTTAAATAAATGAGTGATAATTGTTTTTCCTGAGTCGATTTGCCAGAAAAAATTAATCCGGGATTTTATTGTTTGTCTCCCTGTTTTCAATCCACTCCGTAATTCTAGGCCAGAGAGACAATGATATTATCATGGAAATTACAAAGACAAAAATCGAACCTGCAGCCATGTCTACATGGGTGTAGGCTGTTTCTCCTCTTGAAACGTTGGTTAAAAGAGCTCCTGAAAGGAAAAGTACATCAAGTACTATCGAAGTGGCAAGACTTAGCAGAAGTACTACTTTTGGCTTGTTATCTGTGGAACCGAATTTTACCATATAAATCTCCCATTTTAACTGTCCTGTTTAATTGTTTGATTAAATTTTCTTTTTTAATATCAGGACTTACGCAATTGAACTGAAAAATCAACAGCATCAGACTATTAACTGTCTAGAATATGGCTTTATTAACTGCCTAGAATATGGCTTTAATCTCCAGTCCTTGCCGTAATTGATGTTGTTTCTCAAATTCGTAAGTCCTAAACACTAAAACTGAAACGGTCTGCGCCATTTGCTTAAAGTTTACTTCTTTTCATTAGCAAGGAATTGGTAGTTACCGAGACCGAACTGAGAGCCATGAAAGCGGCGGCAAGTTCAGGTGTAATCAGGATTCTGTGAACGAAGGGGTAAAGGATTCCGGCTGCAATTGGAATTCCTATCGTGTTATATCCAAAAGCCCATAACAGGTTCTGCTTGATCTTGTTTATGGTAAGCCGGCTAAGCTTAATAGCTGCGACCACATCTCTTGGATCATTTTTGATAAGCACAATTTTTGCGGATTCCATTGCTACATCCGTACCTGCCCCCATTGCAATTCCAACATCGGACTGAATCAACGCAGGAGCATCATTAATGCCGTCACCCACCATTCCGACAAGGTTGCCCTCTTCCTGAAGCTTTTTAATTTCATTGGCTTTGTCTTCAGGAAGTACCTCTGCCAGTACTCTGGAAATACCTACCTCTTTTGCTATTGCACTGGCTGTAACAGCATTGTCGCCAGTAATCATAACTACTTCCAGACCCATTTTCTTAAGAGTTTCAACAGCCTCCCTTGAGTTTTCCTTCAGGGTATCAGCAACTGCAACAATGCCAATAATTTCTTCTCCGAAAGCTACGAGCATTGCAGTCTTTCCACTTTCCTCAAAGGCCCGCATTTCAGCTTCTAATTCTTTAAAGAAAATTCCTTTTTCTTCCATAAGTTTTCGCGTGCCAAGCAATATTCTTTTTTCTTCAAAGTATGCTTCTACTCCTTTTCCGGGAACGGAATGGAAGTTTTCTGCCTTGTCCGGGCTGATCCCCTGCTCTTCGGCCGCTTTTACAATAGCTTCCCCAAGAGGATGCTCGGATCCTCTTTCAGCTGTTGCTGCAATAAAAAGTACGTTCTTTTCCTCGTGACCGGGAACGGCGACCAAATCTGTCAGCTTCGGAGTGCCTGCCGTAAGCGTGCCTGTTTTGTCGAAAACAATAGTATGAAGTTTGTGCGCTCTCTCAAGGGCTTCCCCACCTTTTATAAGAACTCCATTTTCCGCACCTCTGCCTGTGCCAACCATAATGGCTGCAGGAGTTGCAAGCCCGACTGCACACGGACACGAGATTACAAGGACAGTAATGGCTATAAGCAGGGAAAACAGGAATGGGCTGATTCCACCTAGAGTTACGGACTCTCCTACTCCATAGCGCCAGTACCCTATGAAAAACCAGAAGAAAAAGGCCAAAAGCGAAATAATATGCACGGTTACTATGAAGTTTCCGGCAAAAACATCTGCAACCCTCTGGATGGGAGCTTTTGTAGACTGCGCAGTTTCAACAAGCCTGATTATCTGGGCAAGGGCAGTATCAGCCCCAACCTTTGTAGCCCGAAAATTGAAAGATCCTGTCTTGTTAAGAGTAGCCCCTATAACGGTATCACCGAGTATTTTCTCTACCGGAATGCTTTCTCCGGTTAGCATGGACTCATCTACTGCAGAACTTCCCTCGACTACCGCTCCGTCAACAGGAATCTTTTCTCCAGGCCGGACAACAACAATATCGCCAACTGCCACTTCTTCGACAGGAATCTCCTTTTCAATGCCATTTACAAGGATTCGGGAAGTTTTTGCCCTGAGGCCCATCAGTTTTCTAATTGCTTCGGAGGTCTGGCCCCTTGCCCTTGCCTCAAGATACCTGCCAAGGACAATGAAAATAATCAGGAAAGCTACAGTGTCATAGTAAAGACTATTATACCCTGGACCAAGATCAAGAAATGTTGCTGCTACACTGATAAGGTAGGCAGACCCTGTCCCTGCTGCAATCAGCAGATTCATGTCAGTTACGCCATACTTGAACCCCTTAATAGCCCCGACAAAAAACTGTCTGCCAGGGAAAAGGAGAACAAGAGTGGACAGTACAAAAAGAACGATATGATTGGAAAGGAAATCAGGTACAAATGACAGGAAAGGAAACATCATGCTCATGTTTCCCAGTCCTATTGGAATCCCCAGAACGAGAGCAATGATCAGGTTATTTCTCTGTCTCCTGATTTCAGTGTTTCTGGACATCTGCTCTCTGTCTTCATACTCAACAGCTTCAGTTTTAACAAATGCTCCATAGCCAATTCCCTGAACTGCGGCAATTATTTCTCTGACAGAGACGCGGGAGGAGTCAAACTCCACAACTGCCTTTTCAAGCGGGAAATTTACGGATGCTGAAATTACGCCTTCAGTCCTGTTAAGGACTTTCTCGATATTTGCAGCACAGGAAGCACAGCTCATACCTTCAAGACTCAGAGTTACAGTGTCTTTTTCTACCTTGTATCCGATAGATTCGATAGTTTCCTCAATCTCCTTTGTAGAGATAAGCGAAGGCTCAAAACCTACCTTTGCCCTTCCAAGTTCAAGGTTAACAACTACTGAATCCACGCCTGCTTTTTTCTTCAGTACTTTCTCAATATTTGAGGCACAGGCCGAACAGCTCATGCCGGAGACTCCAAGCGTAATTTCTTTTCGACCGGTTTTCGGGCCTGAGGTTCGAGGTTCTTCTTCTGTCAGTTCACAAGTTTCAGTTAAGGGACAGGTTTGAGGAGCCTCTTTAGATTCCTTTGGTTCCTCTAAAGCCGACTCCGAAGTTTTTGAAGTCTCCTCTTCAACCTCTGTTGTGCCGAGACCTTCTGTCCTAGTCTCTTCCTGAGCCTTGTTTTCGTTTTCACTTTCTGTTGGATATCCTGCCTTCCGAATAGCTGCCTTTATGTCATCAAGGTTTACTTTTTCAGGATCAAAGCTAACCGTCGCACTTTCGGATTCAAGATTTACATCAACGGATTCCACCCCTTCAAGAGAAGAAATGGTATCAGTTACTCTTTTTTGGCAGTGACCACAGGTCATGTCATAAACTTTTATAGTAACTTCCATCGGATCTGCCGCCTATTCAGATTTTTCAGGACTGCTCGAGATTTAAAAGTCTCTTCCGAGCTCTTTTACAGTTATATATCCAGTTTTAAGTAAAGTCGTCTGTATGAAACACGTATAAGTTATCCGGCTGCCAGAGATTAAATTCATGGTTTTTCAGGAATATTGATATTTACTCTGGAACCCTCATTAATAGAGGTAATCTGTCTTGCGATCTTATCCTTGCAGTACCTGCATGAAGGTTGCGTCTATTATAAACGTGCTACCCCCATGTGTTTACTCCCAAAGCGCAATTCATTGGTCATCGGTTAAGGAAAAATCGTTATCAATTGCATTGATTTTCATAAAATTTGTTAAATTATTCATCAAATGCAAAACTGGAATCTGATATCGATTTCAATTTAAACACTAAACATTTGGGTTTGAGTTTTTCCGTCGAAATCGAGATCAGCAGCTCAAAATCCTTAACCGAATACAAATGAAGCGCAATTATGTTTTTCGAACAGGTGTTCACCCATATGTAAAAGTTTGTACCTTTTAGTATAACTTTTAGTGTAACTTTTAGTGACTTTTAGTATAACTGTTAGTGTAACTTTTAGTGACTTTTAGTATAACTGTTAGTAGAATAATCTTTAAACCAACAAGAAATTTAGGCTCTTCGCTGTATTGTATGAGTTAAAAATAATTAGTTAGAAAGTATTTATATCAAATCAAATATAAAAACATCAAGATTGAATGTAATTTTCAATCATAAATGCTTCTAAATTTTAGATATGATACTTCAATATTTTGGAACTAAATGTAAGTTACCCACTCGAAATGGCAAAGAGCCAATATTACTTACGTAAAACTATCACATTAGACAGGTTCATATCCGGCTTCCCTGATCGCATCTTTGACCTTTTCAGTGTTTGCCTTCCCTTCTTCATAATCAATAGTTACCTGTTTGGTCTGAAGGTTTACGTCCGCCTTCTGTACCCCTTCGACAGCTTCAACAGCCTTTTTAACCCTCAACTGGCAGTGCATACAGGACATGCCTTCAACTTTGATGGTCTCTTGAGTCATAGATTATATCTCCAACTATAATTTATGTTAAACTATAATTTATGTTAAACTATAATTTATGTTCATTGGTCATCGGTTAAGGAAAAATCGTTATCAATTGCATTGATTTTCATAATATTTGTTAAATTATTCATCAAATGCAAAACTGGAATCTGATATCGATTTCAATTTAAACACTAAACATTTGGGTTTGAGTTTTTCCGTCGAAATCGAGATCAGCAGCTCAAAATCCTTAACCGAATACAAATGCTTCATAATCAATAGTTACCTGTTTGGTCTGAAGGTTTACGTCCGCCTTCTGTACCCCTTCGACAGCTTCAACAGCCTTTTTAACCCTCAACTGGCAGTGCATACAGGACATGCCTTCAACTTTGATGGTCTCTTGAGTCATAGATTATATCTCCAACTATAATTTATGTTAAACTATAATTTATGTTAAACTATAATTTATGTTAAACTATAAGTCTAAAACATTTTTAATATAAATATCACTTACGCAGTTGAACTGAAAAGTCAAAAGTACCAAACCGTTAATTATCTAAAACGAGATTTTAATTCACAGTCTTTGCAGTTATGATTTTGTTTCTCAAGTGCATAAGTCCTAATAACTCAACGATTGAACCTCAAGTTTTCAAGTTCTAAGTTTCCAAGTTCTAAGTTTCCAAGTTTTAAGTTTCCAAGTTTTAAAAACCATATGTATGATTCTACGAGTTTCTTACGCCGAATCATTATGGTTTCAAAACCAGATTACTGGACTTATGGGTTTAAACCAAACACATAGTTAGCTGTCAATGGAGATCAATGTACCTGAGAACATTGTATTTTCAGTTGAACTGTGCAGTACTGACTGAAAAAAACAGTAATGACTGAGAAAACAATAATATTAGACTCTCAGCAGTTTAAAATACGAGCTTTTTGACTTATTTTTTCTAGTTTATTAAAATTTTCCTCTGTTTACTTGCATTCTTGACCTTCCTCTTTTTTATACATCCTTTCCAGAGGATCTTTACCGTTCTTAAACATAGCTCCATAAGGCTCAAATTTACCTATGCTGTTGACAGTACAGAAACGCATACCCTCGTCTGATCCTGTCATCATTAAAGGCCTAGCTTTTTCTACGTCCCAGGAACCACTTTCTTTGTCATAGACGCTGTCTTCCACCTCAAGATATACTACTTTACCAAGAATCAATACATAGGGAAAGCCATTATACACTTCTTCGATTATATGATCCAGTTTACATTCCATCCATGCGTAGCATCCTTCAATTCCTGGTGCCTTGATCTTTTTTGAAGGTTTCTCCTTTAGACCAGCTAATTCGAATTCATCAATATCGGGAGGGACATGTAAGGCTGTTGGTATCACTTTATCCGCCATATCAGTACCGGGCATGTTAATAACGAATTCTCCTGTACTTTTTAAATTAACTAATGTATCTCTCCTTTTTGCCGAAGCTACACAAACTAAATCAAACGGACGTAAAACAGGCATAAAGCAAGAATATGGTGCTATATTTCTAACTCCGTTTTCACTAATCGTTGATATAAACGTAACTGGCATGGGAACTATCGA
Source organism: Methanosarcina spelaei (assembly GCF_002287235.1). GTDB lineage: Archaea > Halobacteriota > Methanosarcinia > Methanosarcinales > Methanosarcinaceae > Methanosarcina > Methanosarcina spelaei. The sequence continues at coordinate 11,826 of NZ_LMVP01000423.1, read as the reverse complement.
TTCTCGTTTGAAGTTTTCCAATATCATATTACCACTACGCTATTTACAATTGTCTTCTTTCTCGATCTCAAAAATGAACTCCTGAGATTAGAAAGTCGGCAACTGATTCGATTTCCGGAAGTTCCACTTTTAGCTCTTCTCCTTCAAACCCTGCTAGAAATATCTCCGAGTTTGAAGGGACTGAAGTCAGAACATGGTTCTTATCCACGGTTTCCATCATTAACTGAATACCTATTTTGTCTGCACGATTAAGAATAAAATATAGAGGCTTCCCGGCTTTTTCGGCAAGTTCATTTATTTTTTTAGAAAGCCTTATGGATTCGTAAGATGGATCAAGTATCATTAACACAAGGTCACAACCTTCTTCAACTCCCCTTCCAAAATGCTCTATACCAGCTTCGGTATCCACAAATACAATGTCCTCAGGAGTTGTTTCCGTGTTTTTCAGAAAATTTCTTGCAAGAGCGCCCATCGGACAGGCACATCCCTCTCCGAAGTCATGAATCTTGCCTATTGTTATCATTTTAATGTTCTCCTTTTCTACAGCATAAGCTTCAGGAATATCGGAAATTTGCCATTTATTTTCAAAAATACTGACGGTATCTCCCTTCTGATAAGCCTGCATTAGTTTTTCCCCAAGGGTTTTTTTCCCTCCAAGATAATTCATGAAATCTTCGGGCATATCAAGACCTAGCTGTTTATGAAGCCCGAAATTTGACTCATCGCTATCAACCACAAGTACATTATAACCTTTTTTAGCCATAGATTTTGCAAGCAGAGCAGTAATGGTACTCTTGCCACTTCCGCCTTTTCCACATATAAGAACTTTCATCCTTTTACCTCTGTATAAGAATATCTAATGTTAAAAAATACTTAAATAATAACATATATTATTAATAATTACAATACATTCTATAGTATTAATAACATAAAGTTAATAGTGATAAAGTGACTATGAAAAAGAATAGTAACGGGATTTGTTTGTGCCCCATTGAAGGGATTATTACCATAATATCCAAAAAATGGGCAATACAGGCTATCAGTGCCCTTGGACACCACAATAGATTACGATTCAATGATCTTATGAACACTCTTGAGGGTATCAGCCCAAAGTCACTTACCGACCTGTTAAAAGAACTCCAAAAAGAAGGCCTGATCCAACGAGAAGCATTTCCCGAGATACCTCCGAGGGTTGAATACTTTTTGACAGACGATGGAAAAGAGCTTTGTGAAGTAATAATTCCTTTAATAAAATGGGCAGAGAAAAGGGATAATCTGCATCAGGAAATCTTTAATTCCACCTGAAAAAGCGCAGGTACTCCTTAAAAGCGACTGCATGTATGAAAGAGAAAACATAACTGCTTGATCATAAGGATAATGTACTTCAGAACCTGTACTTTGGAACCTGTACTTTGGAACCTGTACTTTGGAACCTGTACTTCAGAACCACATAAATTTCAAATTTAAACTCCTTTAAAACTAGGCTTGTATAAAAATACCTTTAAAAGTCCAGTTAAAACTTAAGCAATTTTCATTTTATCCAGAGAAAAAAATAGCACCTGCTATTCTATCCTAAATAGCATTTGCTATCATTTTCCATCAATGACCGCAGGTCATGTCATGAACTTTTATATTAACTTCTATTAGATCTGCCACAATTCAGATATCGGACCCGTACTATCACGTATCGGATCTGTAACTATTCAGACCTTTCAGGACTGCCCTGCTTAAAAGATTTTCCCGGGATCCTCTACGATTTTATAGCCAGCTTTAAGCAAAGTCATCTGTATGACATATGCATCAGTTATTCGGCTATCATAGGTTACATTTACTGTTCTTTCAGGAATATTGATATTTACTCTGGAAACCCCGTTGATAGAGGTAACGAGTCTTGCAACCATGTCCTTGCAGTACCTGCATACCAGATCATCTACGATGAATGTTGTCTCTCCGATGTATTCACCCCCCACAAAACAACTGTATTTTCAAACAGGCGCTTCACCCATATGTAATTTTTATTACTTTTACAATATATTCTTTGAAACCAGTACTAGATATTATTTGCATTTGTACCTTTTATATATATTCTTTGAAACCTGCACCAGCTATTATTTACGTGAGACTATATTAAACAGGCTCATACCCGGTTTCACGAATTGTAGCCTTGACCTTTTCAAGGTTTTCCTTTCCTTCTTCAAAATCAATAGTTACCTGTTTGGTCTGAAGGTTTACATCCGCCCTCTGTACTCCTTCTACAGCTTCAACAGCCTTTTTAACCCTCAACTGGCAGTGCATACAGGACATGCCTTCGACTTTTATGGTCTCTTGAGTCATAGATTATATCTCCAATTAGAATTAAAATTTAATATGTAATTAACAATTTAACATATACTTAATATTTTAACATAATAATTTTAGGGATAATATCAGATTGAATAAGAATATGTCAGCTTTACCACAAATTCTTTGCGTAAACTTAGATTAATAAAACTAATTATACTATGAGCCTATCCCAAAACATTATCTAATCTACTATTATCGCCAATATTATAATTCCTATTCTGGCATTATATTGGTTTTGGGATAGGTTCTATCATATAAAATCATAGATAAAAACAAAACTACAAGAGTTTTGAACTATCTCAAGGCACCTACTCCCTAAGAGAAAAAACTCCTATAGATGTTTTTGTTTTATTTTTATACACTGAGCTGGGACCTCATCTACTAACTAATTTATAACCAATTTATAGAAAAATCATGAAATTATATAAGAAGTCTTCAATATATGAGATGTTTCAATAGTACCGTATCTTTGCATACACGGACACTAATTTATTCGCTGAGATTGATTTTAGGCCTTGGTTGTAAAAATCCTTATTAGGCGTTTTGTGATAATCTGTTCCACATTTTCTAAACAAATACCCATTTGTATTCGGTTAAGGATTTTGAGCTGCTGATCTCGATTTCGACGGAAAAACTCAAACCCAAATGTTTAGTGTTTAAATTGAAATCGATATCAGATTCCAGTTTTGCATTTGATGAATAATTTAACAAATTTTATGAAAATCAATGCAATTGATAACGATTTTTCCTTAACCGATGACCAATGAACAAATACCATACCTATTGAGAAAAAAGATACACAATTCACATTTATGCCATAATATACAAAATATGGTTTGTGTATGAGGAAATTATATACATCTCACTGCTTACACTGCTGGCAAGCCTGATAGGGACTCTGGCCGGATTTGGAATATCCACAATCATGGTGCCCATTCTCCTGGTTACTCTTCCTCTGCCTCAGACTTTACTCCTGGTAGGCATAGTTCATTGGTTTAATGATATCTGGAAGATACTCTTATTTAGGAAAGGAATAAGATGGAAACCTCTTCTTGCCTTCGGCCTTCCAGGGATTTTTGCCAGTTTCCTGGGATCATCTTTATTCCTGAGAGTCTCACATGAAATTCTCTCAAGAGCTTTAGGGGCATTCCTTATAGCCTATGTTCTCTTCATTATATTTAACCAAACATTCAAAATGAGTCAGAAGTTATCAGTGGCAATATCCAGTGGAGCCCTTACCGGATTTTTTGCAGGTATCTTCGGCATAGGCGGGGAGATAAACGCTGTAGCTTTGAGCACTTTCAACCTGGAAAAAGCCGTTTATGTTGCAACTGCTGGCGCTATATCTTTTATGATCGACTCTACAAGGATAGCGATATATATCCAAGGAGGTACAAGACTCGACCCTGTCCTTGTATCAGGCTTTTTGATCTTCATACCCGTATCTTTAATCGGGGCAATAATCGGGAAAAAAGGAGTTGCAAAAATACCCCAGGAAAAGTACAGGAACTTTGTGGCAATTTTCATATTTTTATTTGGCTTGAAACTGTTACTGTTCCCATAGTTTGGCGGTACTTCCTGCTCTATAGTTTTTGAAACTCTTGTAATTTTGCACTTTTGTGCTGATTTGATTATGTTAAACTTGATTGTGCTGATTTGATTATGTTAAACTTGATTGTACTGATTTGATTATGTTGACTTGATTGTGCTGATTTGATCGTATTGAGTTAATTTTACTGAATTGTGCGACTTGATTATGTTAAGTTAATTTTACTGAATTGTGTGACTTGATTATGTTGACTTGATTGTGTTGAATTAACTGTATTGAATTGAATGTGTTAAGTTGACCATAAAACAATGAACCAAGCAGCTCATCCTTATAGATGTAGTAAGATGTAGTACGAAAAACATGCAAACAGCTAAAAATATTAGTGGGGCAAGCCCCCACTGACTTAATCATAGGTGACTTTACATTATAGATTCGATACACTTACTTGTTAGCATCCATTTGATGAGTAGTTTTTACACTGCCCGCTAGAAGAATACTTGTCCATTTTACTAGATGAACAATCTTCACCCTTTTTTGACGACAAATAGTCTATTTTCTCTTTCAACGGACCTGCAGATTCATTGTCGCATGTAGACTCGTTATTCATTTCTTTGTCCATCATGTCCATGTCCATTTTTTTCCCTGTAAGGTATTCATGGGCCTGCATCATCTCTTTCATCATTTCCATCTTGGATTCACTAGTTGCAGCTTCAGGATTTCTAAGGCACATTTCATGCATTTTTATGGCTTTCTCAAGACATAAACAAACGCAGTCCAGATCGACCTGGGTTGAGACCTTTTTATCCATCTTGTCCGTATAGCAGCTTTCGTTAGCTTCTTTCTCTTCCATCATACTTTCCATTTTATCTTCTTTGGCCTCTTTCTCTTCCTTCATGGATTCCATTTTATCTTTTTTAGCTAACTTGTCTTCCATGATAGAACTCTTCATAGCTTTCATCATGGTTTTGTTGAGTGATTTTTCTCCCATTTTCATGGAGCCCATCATCATGATTATCATTTTTTCTCTGGGTGAAGGCTCACACATTTCGCTGGATGAAGATTCACACATCTCTCTTGCTGAGTCCTCTTCAAAGTCCATAATCATTTCCAGATTCATACCCTTTCCTTCAATACATTCGCGGGCCCGCATCATCTGGTTCATTAATCTCATATGGGATTCATTGGTTGCTGTTTCAGGAGCCTTAAGGTACATTGCGTGAAGTTTTATTGCATTTTCAAGCCAGAGAGCTGTAAAATCAACATTATCCTGGGAGAGACTGGCGTTTTTAGCCATTCCCATGTCCATATCTTCTTCTGCAAGATATCTGTTTGCACGCATCATGTTAGCAATTAATCTTATCTGAGACTCATTGGTTGCAGTCTTAGGGTCCTTCATGTGCATTTCATGAAGTTTTATAGCTTCATCAAGCCAGAAGTCACAACAGTCAAGTCTCATGAGGGCTGAGATAGCGTAAGGATGCTTATACTCTACCGATTTATTGTCTTCTGCTTTGTCCATCATGTCCATATTCATTTTTTCTCCTGCAAGGTATTTTTTGGCCTCCTTCATCTGGTCCATCATTTCCATATTGGAGTCTTCGGTTACCGTACAGGGGTTCATTATATGCATCTCGTGAATCTTTATTGCCTTCTTAAGCCAGAGATGAGCGCAGTCAATGTTAGCCTGGGATGAGCTTTCGTCATAGCAGCTTTTATTGGCTAATTTCTCTTTCATCATGGAACCTGTCATGGTCTCATTGCATGATTTTTCTTCCATCATTGACTTCATCTTTTTCTTGGAAGAAGTCTCATACATTTTGCTATCTTCACATTCTTTCGTTCCAGACTGCATCATACTTTTATTTTCGGGGCAAGGAACCATCTTATCCTTTTGTTCCATCAGTTTCCCATGACCCATCGTGCTTCCTGCAATGGGTTGTACGAATGCGGTTACTATTATTCCTATAAGTACCAGTAATAGTACTGGTTTTACAATTCCAGGTTTTACCATTTCATTCTCCCCACTTATTTCCCAAGTTTATTAAATTTGAAAAATACCTACGCACATTTATTTATACAATTAATATAAAAACGTTATTATAATAATTATATTTCCAAACTTGATATTCTTTAAACAAAAATCAAATTTTAAAAGAGATTTAAGTGTATATATTTTTATAACTTATCAATAAATATACAAATATACAAATATATCACTTTAAGTTGTCGAGTTTTGTCCTTTAGTTTAGAGTTAACAGTAGTATCTTTGGATTCGAGAATAGGAGACAAAATTTTCTCCAGCAGTTATTCTTTTCCAGCAGTTAATTCTTTTCCAGCAGTTAATTCATTTCCAGCAAGTTAATTCATTTCCAGCAAGTTAATTCATTTCCAGCAGTCGGTCGTTAGCTATTAAATTCAGTAATTAACTACTAGGACCCGGGTTTGCTGAAAACTTTTTACTCTTAAAGACCTTTCACTCTTATTTACCTCGAACTACAAGAAGAAGCGCTATCAAAACCGAACCTCCAAATCCAATCAATCCGACCCAGGAAAAAGTACCTCCGTTTAATAGGATATAAGTTGAGACAATAAGCAGGACAGCCAGGTAGAGTTCTTTTGAAAAAGTAATTTTCCTTGTTTCTTTCTGCTTTAAGGAAAGAAACTTATCCCCCATTTCTTCCATTTTATCGGCTACTTCTCGAATCGCAGCCCTCATTTCAGCCTTTTCGTCCACTGGCTCGGTGGGAAATTCAAGATGAAGAGCAGCTCCTTTTGGAGTATTAAGCTTTTTATAAGCGTCCGTCAGCACAGGAATAGCAATAGTTTTAATGTTATATCTCGGATCGAGCTCCAGGCAAACTCCTTCTATAAGCAGGATTGCTCGCTGCAGGGTTGAGAATTCTCCTGGCAGCTGAATATCATATTTCAGGCCGAGCTTTGCATAATTGTCACTCTGCCTGCCCTCAAGCCCATAATTCTGGTTTGCAATCAGGCTGTCCATATCTTTCCTGAGCCTGCTGATAGCTACATCTCGTGCATCAGCACCTCCGATTTTCAGGAAACCCTGGGTGGCTCCTTCCACATCCCTGTTATTGATGGCGTAATAAAACTCCAGCATATGTTTTTGGAGGTCCTCATCAATACTGCCTACAGCCCCAAAGTCAATAAAGGCAATAATATCGTTTTCTTCAAACAGCATATTGCCTCCGTGAGGGTCAGCATGGTAAAAGCCGTCTATATAAACCTGTTTAAGATAACTTTTAGTGATAGTGCGCGTATATTCCGATTTTTTGCTTTGAGGCACAGGCATATTAATTATGTCCTTAATCTGGATGCCCTGAATAAATTCCATAGTAAGGACATTGACTGAACAGTATTCAGGATAGGTTTTGGGCACAGACACATTTTTCACGTTCTTGAAATTGTCCTCAAAACGTCGCATATTGACAGCTTCGGTTCTCAGGTCAACCTCACGGGTAAGCATCTCCCGGATCTCAAGCAAGAAAGCATCGATATCGAAATTCCTCCCGAGACCAAGCACCTTTCTCATAACCGGCTTAAAATCATCCAGAATAGAAAGGTCAATATTTATAATGTCAATAAGGTTCGGACGAAGAATCTTTACGGCAACCTGTTTGCCTTCCAGAACCCCTTTGTAAACCTGAGCAATCGAGCCGCAGGCAATTGGGTCCGTATCAAAGCTGTCAAAAATTCCAATAAAAGATTTTGCTCTTCTCTCCCTGGAAGCCTTAAGCTCTTCTTCCGTCTTTTTTCGGTCTCGCTCCTCACGCGTCTCATATTCGCAAACACAGGCAAGGTCAAGAGATTCAGCCATTTGCTCAAAAGGTATCGGCTTAACCTTATCCTGAAGGTTTGCCATTTCTATAACATAAGGCTGTGGAACTAGATCAGGCCGCTTGCTCATGGTCTGTCCCATTTTGATAAAAGTCGGCCCGAGTTCCTCAAAGGCCTCTCTGAGTTTCACGGCCGTTTGCCTGTTTTCGAGATCAAAAGTACAGGTGCACTCAGGATTTGAGATGTAATTGGTGCGTAGATCCCGGTAGAGTTCAGGAATAAGATTGTATTTTAAAAGGACCCCCGTAACCTCAAGGTAGCGCTTTGTTTTCCCCAGCATCCGTAAATAAAAAAGATCTGTTAATTTATATAGTTATTTTATGTCGTTTTGGATTTGAGTTGAAATACGGGTTCTAGTGAAAAAATTACTTCATGAAATTTGGAGTTAAAAAAAATTTAAAATTAGTTGTTTGAAATTGATATTGCCTCGAATTTTTCAAGTTCCTGTGCTAAACTGCTTGGGAGTTCGCTTATTTTGTACTCCTTACCTTCAATCTTATTATTCAAAGCTTCAAGGAACAAATCAAAATACTTTTCATCATTTTGCCCTTTCAACAATGTTATAAACCTTATTAGTCCTTCTTGATCCATTTTTTGCATACGGAAAATCAAGTGATAGCAGTTTCGGACGTAGATTTTAGGATTAAATTTTGCAGTTTCCAGAGATTTAAGGTAATATTCATATTTATAATCCAGTTTTGTTGCAATATCTCCAAGTAACAGATATGCTTTTCTGAGCAGTTCGTAATTTTTACTATTCTGAGAGTCGAATGCAACTGATTTTACCCTAGTTTCAGCTTCAAAAAGGTTATCATTCTCATAAAGGGCTCTTGCATACTCTAAAGTTGTTTTTTGCAATTCAAAAGAAGCACCCAGTTTTCTAAGAATCTCAATGGATTTTCTAAAGCAATTTTCTGATTCATTTATGTTTCCCTTTCTGGATATAACAATTCCAAGACCTCTTGTTGCTGTTGCTTCCTGAAGAGGTATTCCCAAACTCTTTGCGAGTTCAAAAGCGTCACGATAGTTGCTTTCTGCGGAATTTAGATCCCTTATATCCGCTTTTTCTTCATTAACATATTTACTTAAATATACATCTCCAAATTTTTCAAGAATACTTATTCCCTGAGGTTTTGCTCCAACCTTCTTAACAATATTCATCGATTTCTCAAGAGTATCCACAGCTTCACTGTATCTATCTTCAAGTCTTGATAGCTCCCCTAAATTTTCGAGTACAGAAACTGTTGATATAGGAGCAAGTTTTTCTGCTATTTTGAGTGAGTTCTCGAGATACTCTTTTGAACTCTCCCAGTTACCACTTTTGAGGTTGAGTTCTCCAAGATTGCTAAAATTGATCGAAACTCCTTTCTTATCTCCAAGTTCTTGAGCTATTTCCAGGCTTTTCTCGTAAAATTCAAGTGCTTTATCCCATTCACCTTTATTAAAATATAAAGACCCGAGGTTATTGTAAGACATTGAAACTCCTTGCTTATCTCCAAGGTCTTCTTTTATCTCCAGACTTTTCTCGTAAAATTCAAGTGCTTTATCCCATTCTCCTTTATCCTGATATAAAAGCGCAAGGTTACCATAAGAACTCGAAATCCCTTGCTTATCTTCAATTTCTTGATCAATTTCCAAGCTTTTTTCATAAAATTCAAGTGCTTTATCCCATTCCCCTTTATTAAAATACAAAGACCCGAGATTACCATAAGAACTTGAAATCCCTTGCTTATCTCCAAATTTTTTAAATATTTCCAAGCTTTTTTCGTAAAATTCAAGTGCTTTATTCCACTCTCCTTTATTCTGATACAAAGACCCGAGGTTATTATAAGACTTTGAAATTCCTTGCTTATCTCCAAGGTCTTCTTTTATCTCCAAGCTCTTTTCGTAAAATTGAAGTGCTCTATCCCATTCTCCTTTATTCTGATACAAAGACCCAAGGTTATTGTAAGTCTTTGAAATTCCTTGCTTATTATCTCCAAGGTCTTGATCAATTTCCAAGCTTTTTTCGTAAAACTCAAGTGCTTTATTCCACTCTCCTTTATTCTGATACAAAGACCCGAGATTACCATAAGAACTTGAAATCCCTTGCTTATCTCCAAGTTCTTGATCAATTTCCAAGCTTTTTTCGTAAAACTCAAGTGCTTTATTCCACTCTCCTCTATTTTGGTACAAAGACCCAAGGTTATTGTAAGACTTTGAAATTCCTTGCTTATCTCCAAGTTCTTGATCAATTTCCAAGCTTTTTTCATAAAATTCAAGTGCTTTATCCCATTCACCTTTATCCTGATATAAGAGCCCAAGGTTACCATAAGAACTTGAAATCCCTTGCTTATCTCCAAACTTTTGAAACATTTCCAAGCCATTTTCGTAAAATCCTAATGCTCGATCCCATTCCCCTTTCTTGTGTAGTTTAATGGCAGTTTCTTGTAAGTTTTCTGCTTTTTTTAGTTTTCTAGAATTTACTTTTTGAAATGCCATTAAATCCCTTCTTTAAATTCTTTTTTAGCAGGTATTGGCTGTCGATTCCAGTCTTCTTTAATAATTTCTTCTTTTGGGGTCAAGTTATCAAGTGCTCGGTTAATCTTTTCCATAAACTGATTGATGTCTTTAGGTATAGGCTTTATGAGATTTTTCATATCTTCCGGAATTTTTATTTCTTTTTCTCCATCAGGATAACCTATGATCTTTAGTCCTTTACCCATTGCATATCCGAGTTCCCAGGAGTTCACATAATCCGGTTTTTCGTTGGTATTGACTACGTAAATACTGCTACCTACACATTCATCAATTTCATCTCTGGAATATTCTAAATCATCATGCTTGGGAATACATTTTATAAATATATCTTTTGATTTTGGTATTTTCCCATTTAGATAGTCTTGAATGTGTGTATTCTCGACGGAAATTTTTTCACAGGATAAAAAGATATAATATTTCCCCATTGATTCACACCAGAATTTTCTTCAGAGCTTTCACATTATTTTTTGATAAGGAAAGTAGATAAATTGCATCATTTTTTATTTCATCTAACTCCTGACTATTTATCAAATTCTTAAAGTCATTTGGAGTAAAATCTCCTTCAATATATTGCATATTTCTATTAATGGCAGCCTTCATTTGCAATAGTTTTTGCAAATCGTTTACTTCAAGGTATATGAGGCTACCGTGATTGTAAATGATTTGATCAAGAGTTTTTGAAGAAGAAATTAGTTGTTTTATACTATAATCCATTCCTAATTTTTCATGTTCAGTAACTACTTCAATGATAGCAGTACAAGCTAAAAATAGTGGATAATAAAGAGTAGCTTTTTTCTTATTATTGTTATCAAAATGCCGAAGAATTATTGTCGAAATGGAGCCAAATATTGACTCAGTACCAAAATCTAGTGATGGATGTAAAATTCAAAATCACTAGATTTTGTAAATGGTCACCATCCGTGTAATACAACTTAATGATTCAAGTCTTTAGATAGCGAATATTGATTTTGATAAAAACTGGATTCTTCTTGCTAATTCAGATTTTCTATCAAAAATGCAAAAATCACTGGATTTTGGAACAGAGTCAAATATTCCAGATCCGATAATTATACTTATTAAATTACTTTGATCACTCACAGTTTCTAGGATTTCTGTGGCGTTAAAGTACATACTAGTGAAATAAAATTAATCAATTAATACTTTTTCGTTTTAATTTTTTACATATTTTTGCTTGTATTTTTATTATTATTAAAATAAAATTATATAAGGTGACTTGTTAATCAAAAGTTTAAGGTTTTCCTCGATTTTTCTGAAAACGTCCTTAAAAGCCAATTTTTTCGTTTATTAAATTGTGAAACCGGCTTTTTCGATATTCTTCACAGTATGCCGAGTTGCATGATCCCAAGTAGAAAAAAGGTACAAAAAATAGTATTTTAACAGACGGTAAAGAAAGACCACTTTCAGTAACTATTGATGAAGTAAATCGTCACGATAAAAAGCTTGTAAAAGAGACTCTTGATTCCATAATTATTGAAAGACCATCCATTGGTCATCGGTTCAGGCTTCACTTCCTTCTCCTGTTATTCTTTTTTGATCCA